>CAMVJQ010000004.1 GCA_947167845.1 uncultured Prevotella sp.
ATATCATACCCAGGTGTCAGTTCGCAGTCGAAAGATTTCTTGATTAAGATTTGGAAATATGAGAAATATTTCCTACCATTGCAGCGTCAAACCCTAAAAGCAAAGTAACTATTATTCTGCATGGTTCCATAGTTTGAACGTGGCGCGGAGCATCATAGTGCGGCCGTATGGACACTATGATGACAAATAATTCGCTCATATCTCTTTTAGAATCTCACTCTCCAACTGGTCAATATCCCTGACCTCCAATATCCCTGACATCGTGTTTTGCGACAGTTATGGCAAGCATTGCCGTTTCTGCCGCAAATTTCGTATATGCGCCATAGGCTTCTCTGGCGAAAAAGATGTTTTTTATTGTTTTGAGATGGAAATCGCCGTAACTTTGCATCGTCAATCAGAAACAAGGACGCAAGTCAAACCTGATTCAGACAACGTTCTTTGACTTAGTGATACAGATTACGATAAAAGAGGAATGAATGCAGCGCCTCCCCCGAGACGCTTACCACATCAGTTTCACCCTTACTGACACACAAAGGGACCACAGTTTTGAGAATTTAATAAATAAGTATAAACAAAAAAATATATATTATGACAAAGAAATCTTTTTCGGTAAAGTCCGTGCTCATGAGCATCGCTACCGCAGTTACTTTCTGTTTCGTATCTTGCACCGACGACATGATGGAAACCAGTACAAACAACAATGGCCAGATTCCAGAGGGTGCTGAAACAGCATTACTGGAGCCTTACGGTCTGACCTTCCAGAACTTCGTCACCGACAATGATGTACAGATCCTGAACAGCGACACCACGGAGATATCCGTCAGCAAGGAACTGGCCAAGAAACTCGGCATCACGAGTTTCGTAAACCACCCCCTCGGCATCTGGCAGGCAGAGGCTCAGTTGCCTTACGCACGTCTGGCACTGGCTGAGAAAGAAGTGGGCGACCATTACATCCTTACCGTCCGCCCGGCATCAGTGGCCGAAGTGGTTGGCAACAAGAAGGTGACGCTGAACACCGACATCTATGTGGACAAGACAGCCAAGGGCGGCCAGACACGAGCCGGTGGCATCGTGATGCCGGAATATGCCGCAAAGTATATTGACAGCGAGGATGTGATCCACCCTGCCTACATACACCTGACTGACGCGTTCGGCTATGACAACGGCTATCATACTGACGCCGACAAGCCTGTGGCCACACGTGGTGCCAACAGTGGTGAATACCAGTTCGTGACCGCCGAAGAGTTGGCAGAGCGCCAGACGCGTGCCTCAGCCCGGTGCAGCATCATCTCGTTCCACGACAAACTGGAGTTCGACCACAATTTAGGGAGTGACGATAACGACAACAAAGCAGATGACGAAAGTATTATCGAGACCAGTGACGCATCTGCCAATGTCAACTTCACCTCGGAGTTGGACTTCGACCTGAACTACTTCATCACCCTCGACGGCGATGTGCACTGGACCCCCTTCCCCGTTCCCTACGTGGAGAAGTTCGAGACTGGTCTCGACGGCAGCATAGACCTCAACTCACAGTTGACCTTCGGTTTCAAGAAGGCCTGGCAGATCAAGAAAAACAAGTTGAAGTGGAAGCTCTGCTCGTTCAATGCCTACACCTTCACCTTCTGGGTGGGTCCGGTGCCCGTTTGCGTGCAGTGTGAGCCTGAACTCTATCTGAAGGTGGACGGCGGCGTGTCGGGTGAGGCACGTGTCGGCGTGAAGTACGAGTATGCGAGCAACTTCAAGGGCGGTGTGCGCTACGAAGACGGTAAGGGCTGGAGCGCCATCAAGGAGTTCAACGAACTGAAGAACAGTGCGGAACTCATCAAGCCCGAGGCTACCGTACACGCAGAAGCAGGTTTCGGCCTCTATCTCGGTATGAACGTGATGATCTACGGTGTGGCTGGCCCGACGGCATCTGTCGGCCCGCGTATAGGAGGCTCTGCCGACTTCACCTTCTCTCCCTTCGCCGACAAGCCTGAGGACAAACTCAAGTTGGAGGCAGAACTGAAACTCACCGTCAATGCCACCGCCGGAGCCAAACTGAAGGTGCTGGGCTACGAACTGGCCGAATACACAAAGACCTTTGAACTGGCAGGCCCTTGGACGCTGGTGAAATACCCCAGCGACGGCACGGAGCACGTCGTAGGTTCGGAGAATCCTATCGACCAGTCGTGGTACACCTACTTAGCGGCTGTGAAGAATTATAGTTCATTCTGGCGTGCTGACATCGACAAGGCCCTCAACATGCTTAAGGAGACCTACGGCTACAACGACGAACAGGCCGTGCATGCCCTGCTGGCATACGTTGCGACTCCCGGCGAAACAGCACCCCGGCAGGATCCAGACATTATGAGCATGTTCATGAGTCATGTGGAGTACATCTTCAACGAGGAGATTCAGCCGCGCTACGACGATTTCCAGTACCAGAAGCACGCCGCTGCCGGCGACACCAAGTGGATCAACGAGTTCAACTGGCGCAAGATTTGCGACAGCATGAAGAGCAACCTCAGATGGGATTCCCTGACACCCGTCGACCAGGGACTGGAGGAGATCCATCAGTGGTTCCTCGACGATTTCAATCGCGAGCCGTCAATGGCATCAGCCGACGACATGAAATGGCTTGAAAGAGTGTACAGCCAATACGCGTATGAGAAGGATAAGCGGGTACAAAAGCAAATAGAAGATGTATACAAGGCTCTTCAGGATAAGTATGCTGACAAGTACGCCCAGGATGCTACCACGTTTATGGCTGCCGCCAAGCAGGCGCATCTGGACTTCTTTCTTCAGTACGACTTCTATCCCGGTGTCAACGATCCACGTATGGAACAACTGTTCTTGACTGCCTGGGAGAAGATACAGAACGATATCAAGCAGCGTGAGCAGGAGGCTCAGGAAAAGAAGAAGCAAAAGGAGCAGGAGGAGCAGGCTGCCGCCGCCAACTGGGCAGAAGTGCTCAGCGTGCTGCAGAGCATGAATGCCGCCGACTTCCAGAAATATCCACGCCAGTCAACCAAGTCCGCCAACAGTGCCCGCAAGTCGTTCGTTGAGAAGTACCATCGTGAGCCGACCACCAGCCCGGAGGACATCGCCATCCTGAATGCCTCATTCCTCAGTATCATGGAGTATCACAGAGGATAATGCCGCCTGATGATAAGCGGGGCACAGAAGGGTCAAAACCCTTTTGTGCCCCGCTTTTTTTGTAATTTCATCCGTCACTTTGCAACAGTGAGGTATTTGGCTCTGAGTTGCGTCTGTTCTTCCTTGGAGAATCCGAGTTGGTTTTCCAGGTATTGATCCATCGAGCCGTAGGTCTGGTCTATCAGGTCGAGCGCGGCCTCGAAGTTCGGAGTGCTCACGCCCACCATAGCCTGTATGAAGTCTACGGCAGCCGCGCCGCCATCCTTGTCGCGCACCTGTTCAGAGAGAGCCTCCACCTGTTTGGCATAACTCTGGTTAGACATGTCGAAGTCCTCGACGATGACCTGCCTGCTGGCCCCGAGAGCAGCCAGGAGCAGAGCCGATCCCCATCCGCAGCGGTCCTTGCCCTCTGAGCAGTGCCACAGCGCGCCGCCCTTTGCAGCCAGCACGCCACGCAGGAACTTGCCGTAGTTGGCCTGCGACTGCGGGTCGGTCACAATGAGCGGATAGAGTTGCTTGGCCAACGCCTGCGCCGTGGGGTCGAAGGCGTACTTCAGAAGCGTTTCCACCATGCCGGGGGTCGACAACTGTCCTGAGCCCGCACCCATCTCGGCCTGGGCTTTTATGATTGCCTGGGGCATCGTGGAGAGGTTGGTGTAGGTCACACCGTCGATGACGCGGTCGGGGGCCTCGGTCATTTCCAGGTCGAAGCGGAAGTCAAAGACGTCGCTCAGGTGATACTGGTTCTGGAGGATGGCCACGTCGGCATCGGTGGCCTTGGCGAGTTTGCCGCTCCGCACGAGCATGTCGAAGCGCACGGTGCGGCCGTCTTGCATGACGAGTCCGCCCATGTCGCGTGCGTTATCCACGCCCTCGAATTTGATGACGCGCTGTCTTGGGGTGACAACGGGATTGTCGGCAGTACTACTGCTGGTACACGACGTAAGCATGCCTTCGCCGCAGACGAGGGTGGCGGCAAACACCCAATAAAATAGTTTTTTCATTGTTTAAAAAGCGTTTGTTATGACTGTAATATTTTGCAAAGGTATTATTTTTTTTCAATCCAGCAAGTAAAAACGCATAATATTTTGGTGCGATAATGTCTGCAATCTGGAAATTATTCGTATATTTGCACCAAAATTACAGCACCAGAGCAGAGTTGCGATGAGAAGAATTGCCATATACCTATCTATATATATGATTATGTTTTGTGTCGCCAAGGCCCCGGCTCAGGACGACGCCAGGCAGCGCCAGGTCTATGCCCAGGCAGAGCGCGACTACCAGATAGGCCGCACCGGGCAGGCCCGCGACTCGCTGATGCTTCACCTGAAGACCTTCCATGACAACCTGCGCCAGAACGCCCTGCGCCTCATCGCCCTCACCTGGCTGGAGAGTTTCGACATCAAGCAGACCGAGCAATATGCCGGGATGCTCCTGGAGCAGAATCCCTACTACACCGTGTCGTCGCAAGACCCGCCGGAGTTTGCCGACATCATCGGCCGCATCAAGGCCAGCATGACGGCTACCGTCACCACCGCTTCGAGCCAGGCGGAGACCATCGAGGAGGCCCCACTGCCCGTGACGCTCATCACCGAGGAGATGATCCGCGACTGCGGGGCCCGCGACCTGCGCGAACTGCTGACCAACTACGTGCCGGGCATGGTGGCCGCCGAGAATAAGGAGCCGACGGTGGTGATGCGCGGACTCCTGAGTGAGGCACAGGAGAAAATACTCGTCATGCTCAACGGTCACCGCCTGAACGACTACAGCACCAACGTGGGCCGGCTGGACTATTCGATAAGCCTATCGAAGGTGAAGCGCATAGAGGTGGTGCGAGGCCCGGCATCGAGTCTCTATGGCGGCTCTGCCTACGTAGGCGTGGTGAACATCATCACCAAGACTGGCGGCGACATCGACGGACTACAGGTGGGGGCTGCCGCCGGCAACCGTGGCCAACTGAGGGGACAGGCTCTCTTCGGCAAGAGCCTGCCCTATCTCGACATCGTGGCCTGGGCCAGCGTCCATAAGACTGACGGGCAGAAAACCTATTTCGAACAGGACAAACTTCACATAGACACTGATACGTGGGCCATTCGCAGGTGGATATGGCGCGGCGACATGACCACTGGCGTCTATAACCACAAGCCAGCCATGGACTTCGGCGCCGTGGCGAGATGGAGGGGGCTGACCTTCATGCACTCGACGCACTCGTCAAACTATGTCGTGCCCGTGGACGCTGACGACTACACCCCCTTCGACAACAACCGCTATCCCGGCATCAACGGCAACAAGCCGGGCATCAGCCAGGCCAGCCATCACACCTCACTGGCCTACGACTACCAGAAGGGGCCGTGGGCGCTGACGGCCGGGATAGACTACGACACGGGCAAGTACCAGGAATACATCACGAAGGGCGACAGCGTCAATGTATTCTTCGAACCATTCTACGACAAGACTGCGGATAGGGATCTGAAGGATATGCTTGGATACTACGAATACCGCGGATGGAGCAACAGCAATCTCTCGGCCAGCCTGAAGGGGGCGTGGAGTTACGCCATCGCCAACAACCATCAGGGCACCATCACCTTCGGTCTGCAGTCGGCAAGGTTCACCTTCAGCGACTACCAGGAATACAATGGAGTGGACTTCAGCAGAATCTTAGAATCGACTTCAGACTGGCGAAACCAGACACACCACGAGAAGAACGTCAGCACCCACCTGCAGGTGAAGCACCGGTGGGGCCCGGTGATTGCCAACGCGGGCGTGCGCTACGACCACGTGACGCGAAGAACGGGAGAGACCAACTCCGAACTGTCGCCGCGCGCGGCCCTGATCCTGATGCAGCCCCGGTGGGGCGCCAAACTCTGCTATTCCACGTCGTTCGTCGACGTGGCCTTCAAATACAGAAGCGTCGCAGACCATGAGGGCTATGAATGGCTGCGCCCTGAATACAACCGGTGCTGGCAGTTCACACTCTGGGGCAGGCAACTGCTCAAGGGGCTCAACGCAGAGGTTACTGCCTATCACTCCACGGCGGAAGGCATGCTTCAGATGGCATGGCTCCCCAGCATCGGGACAACGAGAAGCATAGGCGTGGAGTTAAGCGCCGACTACACCGCCGGGAAACTCGCCGTGCATGGCAACGCCTCATGGAAGCACATGCTGGAATATGACGGCAACATCGGCGAGGAGGGAATCGACCGTACAAAGGGCGACCCTAAGTTCTCTGCCAATGCCACGGTGAGTTATCAACTGCTGCCCGGCCTCCGCCTTCACGCCAACGCCCACTGCATCGGGAAAAGGTATCTGAGAGTCACTTCCCATCTGAATGAGAACCGGGAATGGGTATTCGGTTCGGAAGAGGCCCCCGCCGTCGTGCTGTTTGATATCGGAGCCAACTGGAACTGGCGGAATCTCGGGGTGAATGTCAATATCCACAACCTCCTCGGCAAGGAATACTGGCAGTCGGGTAGCAGCATCTCTTACACGCTGCCCCAGCAGCGCCGCTGGCTGCTCGTGGAACTGACATATAAGATATAGAAGGAGTTTTGCGACAGTTATGGCAAGCATTGCCATTTCTGCCGCAAATTTCGTATATGCGCCGCATGCTTCTCTGCCGGAAATCGTCTGTTTTGTTGGAATGAGCCGGAAATCGCCGTAACTTTGCATCGTCAAACAGAACAAATAAGTATAACAATAGAAAATAAAGAGATTATGGCAAAGACAAGAATGATGGTAAAGCAGGTGCTCATGAGCATCGTTACCCTGGTGAGTTTCGTAATGGCACAGTATGAGGACTTCAGCCGCGTGACAAGTATCGGTGGCGGGCTCATGAGCCGGACGGAAATGGCGGCTTGAAGATTTTTCGGGTGAAAAAGTTTGCAGAGCAAGAAAAAAAACTACTTTTACATAAAAATAAGGAAAGCGATATGGAATTCAAGACAGACGACGGGAAATTGACAATCGCCCTGGAAGGAGAGATAGACTCCTGTAACGCCAAGGCCGTGGGCGAAGAGGTAAGGGAGATCCTGGCTGCACATAGGCAGATGCCGGTCGTGTTTGACGCAAGCGGCCTTCACTACATCTCAAGCGCCGGCCTGAGGGTGCTGCTCGGCGTGCAGAAGCTCAAGGCACCGGAGAAGGTGACGGTTCAGAACCTGACGCGGGGCATCTACGAGATATTCGACGAGACAGGGTTCACAGACCTCATGGACGTGAAGAGGAGGGTACGCGAAATCTGTCTGGAGGGTGCCAAGGTCATTGGCGAAGGTCAGAGCAGCACGGTGTATAGGATAGACCGTGAGACCATCGTCAAGCTCTACAAACAGGGTGTGCCGCTGGCCAAGATAGAGCAGGAGAAAGACTTCTCGAAGAAGGCCTTCGTGGCCGGCATACCCACGGTAATCTCCTACGACCTGGTGAAGTGTGGCGACAACTACGGCGCCGTGTTCGAGATGGTGGACCATGCCGACACCGTGGGGCACACGCTGACAGCCCACCCCGACCAGTTCGACAGCATCATGCGGAAATTCGTGGATGCCTACCGTCTGATTCATCATACCAACATCGAAGACATGGGCGGTTTCGTCTCGCTGAAGGACACCTGGATGCGATGGGCCGACGGCATGCAGGCCAATGGCTCCTTCCTGCCTGCCGAGTGCGATATGCTGCGGAGGATGATTGATGCCATACCAGAACGCCCGACGATGGTGCATTGCGACTTCCATGCCGGCAACGTGATGTATCAGCGCGACCGGATAGTGGTGATCGACATGGCCGACATAGGCTATGGCCACCCCATATTCGACCTGGCTGGCGGTGCCTTCCATGCCCGCTACAGCCACTTCCCCACCCGGCAGAAGGTGCACGGCATGAGTCAGGACGGTATGCTGCGCTTCTGGGACACGCTGCTCAGGCTCTATTTCAATACCGACGACGAGCAGCGACTGGAGGAGATTCGCGAGATGACGAGTGCCTTCGGACTGCTGCGCGGCGCGCTCTTCCCCATGAAGCACGTGCAGATAAAGCCCGAAGTGAGGGACTATCATGTGGCAGAGACGCGCCAGCATCTCTTCCCCCGCATCGACTGGGCAATGGATCAGGTAAAACGTCTGGATGAATTTTTTGGAAAGGAGTGAGCAATATGAAAAACAAGCAAGTCATCTTTACCCTTGCCGCACTGCTGGCAGGCATCGTCTGTGGTCTGTTGATGCAGTACTGCCTGGACGGGCAGACGCTGACAACCGTCAAAGGCAGCGTCTTGTCGCCTGTGCGCGACGTGTTCCTCAACGCGCTGAAAATGCTGATGGCCCCCGTGACGTTCTTCGCCATCCTCTCGGGCGTGACCAATATATCCGACACCTCGCTGTTGGGAAAACTGGGCGGCAAGATGGTCGGCGTGTCAGTCTTCATGCAGGTGCTGACGACGCTGTTCGGCCTCGGCCTGGCGCTGCTCCTGTTTACTGGCGACCTGACGTATATTCAGGAGGGTATTCACGTCACGGATGGTAAGGTGGGCGTGGGCGATTATCCCTCGCTGACAGAGTTGCTCTTCGGCATCGTGCCCAAGAACCTGGTCGACCCGTTCAAGGGGGAGAACATCCTGCAGACGATCTTCATCGCCATATTCTTCGGCATCGTCATCAACAAGATGGGCGACAAGGCCCGTCGCCTGGTGGAGCTCAGCGACCTCATGTTCCAGTTCTCTATCGTCGCGCTGAAGATGATTGTCCACATCATTCCCTTCATCGTGTTCCTGAGCATGACCGCACTCTTTGCCAGCACAGGCATCACGACCATCCTGGCCTTCGGCAGACTGTTTGGCGGACTGGCCGTCGGCGTGCTGATAGTATGGGTCGTAGGGGCTCTGACGACACTGCTCTTCGCACGGCTGTCACCACTCTGCCTGACCAGGCGCCTGGCAGCACTCAGCCCGCTGGTGTTCACCGTGTCAAGCTCCCATGCGCGACTGCCTTTCGTGCTGAAGTTCTGTAGCGAGCGGCTGGGCATCGACCCGAAGCTGGCGGCATTCTCCATCCCCGTGGGGGTGCAGCTCAACAAGGCTGGCAACTGCATCTTCTTCTCGCTGATGACCATGCTGATGATACGTGTGTACGACATCCCGGTGACGCCCGACCTGATGCTCACCCTGCTCGTCTCCGTGTGCATCATGTCCATCGCCAAGCCGCCTGTCCCCTGCGGCGGCATCATCTGCCTGGCCTATCTCTTCTCGCTTGTCGGCGTTCCCGCAGAGGCCATTTCCGTCGTACTCTGCATAGACCCCATTGCAGCGATGTTCAATGGCGTCTGCAACGAGAGTGCCAACATCACCACGTGCTTCATCCTCGCCAAGGATAACAAGATGCTGGACAAGGACAAATACTATGGAAGAAGTTAGAAGAATTAAGAGTTAAGAATTAAGAGTTAAGAAATGTCGGCTATCGCCGAGTAAGAGGTAATATGTAAGAGTGGGCCTACGGAGTACATTATCCGTCTTACATCTTACTCGCAGCGAAGCGAGAATACTTCTAAAATCTAAAATCTAACTTAGGACTACGGGTCAATCCCAAAAGTCGGTCACTACAACAGGCTTCTGGGACTGATCCCCTTTTTCAGAGTTTCATTTTTTCTTTTTCATGTGTTTTGCGACAGTTATGGCAAGGTTTGCCGTTTCTGCCGTAAATTCCGTATATGCGCCGCAAGAGGGAGAGTTGAAAAATGGAAGAATTGAAGGATTGAAGCCAGAAAGTGCGTAACTTTGCATCGTCAATCAGACAAAACAACGTTCTTTGACTTAGTGATACAGATTACGATAAAAGAGGTACAGACCGCAGCGCCTCACCTGAGGTGCTTACTACATCAGTTTCGCCCTGGCTGAAAACAAGAAAAGGGCAACCCGGCAAGAACGTAGAGACCTCCCCTAACCCCTCCTGTAGGAGGGGGATAGTTACTACAGAAGGGCTTGCAGGGTATTCATCCCCCTCCTACAGGAGGGGTTAGGGGAGGTCTACTACATAACAATATATAAATAGGTATAAACAAATAAAAAGATAAAGATTATGAAGAAGAATTCAGTATTGGTAAAGAAGGTGCTCATGAGCATCGTTACCGCAGTAGTTTTCGCATTTGGTTTCACCGCATGCACCGATGACGCACTTGACAATCCACAGGCACCCAATGAGGCCGAACAGGCCGGACAGAGCAGTTCGGGTGAGGTGCTGGAAGCCTACGGCCTGACCTGGCACAACTTCGACAAGGACGACCAGAATCCCATCCAGATTCTGAACGCCGACACTACCGAAATCAGCGTCAGCAAGAAGCTTGCCGACAAGCTGGGCATCACATCCTTCGTAGGCCACCCGCTCGGCATCTGGCAGGACATCTCTCAGCTGCCCTACGCCCGCAAGGCTACTGAAGAGACGCTCGTTGGCGACCGCTATATTCTGAAGGTCACCCGCGCCACCGTTGCAGAGCTGATCGGCGAGAAACAGGCATCGCTGAGCACGCAGGTGTACGTGAACAACAACGAGAAGAATGTTCAGACCCGTGCTGCCGATGACGGCATACCCACCTATGCCGCCAAGTATATGGACGAGGAGAACACCATCCACCCCTCGGTGGTTCACCTGACCGATCCCTACGGCTACGACAACGACTACCATACGGATGAGGACGTGCCCGACACGAAGATGACCCGTGCCGCCGAGAGCGGAAACTATCAGTACATGACCGCCGACGAGTTAGCCAATGGCAACACCCGCTGGTCGTCAAGCCGCCGCATCATCTCTGCCCACAACACCATCAAGTTCGACCACGACTTCGAGATAGACGAGGCCAGTCACGACACCCTCAATTTCAACGCTGAGATTCCCATCGACTTCGACCTGAACTACTTCATCACCCTCAACGGCGGGTTCAACTTCTCCAAGGGCGTGTATGTCAAGAAGTTTGAGGCTGGCCTCGACGGAAACTTCGCCTTCAAGCCTGAGGCATATCTGGCCTTCACCAAGAAGTTCGATATCATCCCGAAAGACAAACAGCGCATGACGCTTGCCTCGTTCAACCTCTACTCCTTCACCTTCATGGTAGGCCCCATCCCCGTGGTTATTACCTGCCGCCCCGCCCTGTTCCTCAAGCTTAAGGCCGGTGTCGAAGGCAGCGTACGCGTAGGGTTCAGGTATGATTACGCCAACAACTTCAAGGGCGGCATACGCTATGAGGACGGCAGAGGCTGGAGCACCATCAAGGAGTTCAACGAGGTAGCCAATGAGTTCGAATGGGTCAAGCCTGAGGCTGTATTCTCTGCCGAGGCCAGTGCCGGATTCTTTCTCGGTGTAGACGTGAGGATTTACGACGTGGCGGGTCCTGAGGCCGGTGTAGGCCCACGCCTGGACCTGGGCGCCAAGATGACCGTGGCACCCTTTGCAGACAAGAAACTCGACCTGGAGGCCGAGGCCAAGGTGAGCATCGATGCCTTTGTGGGTGCAAAGATCAAGATCTTAGGCTGGCAGCTGGCCGAGTGGTCTACAGACATCAATCTTGCAGGCTCCTGGACGCTGGCCAAGTATCCCAACGACGGTAATACCGACATCCATCGCTCGAAGAAGGGTGCCGCACTGGCTAAGCTCAGAAGTGAATGGGATGAGATCATCATACAGGCCGATGCCAAAGACAACAAGTTCCGTCAGTTGCACGATCAGGCCATCGAGATGTACATGCTTGTCAACAACTGCAGCGAGACCGACGCCCTGCTGAAGCTCTACAGTATTTTTGAGGCAAAAGCACTCGGGCTGAAAGTCATTAACCGTGACAACCTGGCATCGCTCTACAAAATGATGAATTCGGAAGTGAACAACTGGATTGACGGTTTGAAGGATCAATACAAGGTAGCCTTCGACCGCAAGTGCTGGGAAGAGGTGAAGGAGAACGTGATCGGCGCATTCGACTTGTCGAAATTCAACCAGGATGATGTCAACACATACCTTGACGAGGGATACGACCGGTTCTACAAGAAGTACCAGCGGGTGCCCGACATGCAGAAGACCGACGACATGTACGAGGTGCTGTATGCAGCCGGAAGCAAGCTGCCAGATACCTTCATCAGCGGCTCAGGCAACGTGAACATGCGTGAGGGCTGCGCAAAGGCTTTCGACGGCAATGCTAACACCAAGTGGTACGCACCGGCATGCGACAAGTGCCCTGGCCTGAGCTCAAACAGTGTCTATTACGCTGAGTTCAAGAGTGCTGCTCCATTTATTCCTGGCGGTATCAGGCTGACAACTGCCAACGACACGAAGAAATACTGGGGCCGCAGCATCCGCTGTCTCACCATCTACGGCAAGCTGAACGAGAGCGACGAATGGTTGAAGCTTAAGAGCCACGTCGACTGCCAGCTGACCCGAGATGCAGGAGCCAGTGTCATACTCCCCATCAACACGCCCAACAGATACCGGTTCTTCCGGGTCGAGATCACGAGTGTGGAGAACGGTGAAGACATGCAGGTGGCAGAAATCAAGGTTATCTAAACACGTATAGTCACAGAGACAGGCTCCTGATGAGAGGCGGGGCACAGAAGGTAACATTCCCTTTTGTGCCCCGCTTTTTTTATGCCCTTTTGTCTCTTTTTGCGACAGTTATGGCAAGGTTTGCCGTTTCTGCCGCATTTTTCGTATATGCGCCGCATGCTTCTCTGCCGGAAATCGTCTGTTTTGTTGGAACGAGCCGAAAATCGTCGTAACTTTGCATCGTCAAACAGAACAAATAAGTATAACAATAAAAAATAAAGAGATTATGGCAAAGACAAGAATGATGGTAAAGCAGGTGCTCATGAGCATCGTTACCCTGGTGAGTTTCGTAATGGCACAGTATGAGGATTTCAACCGCGTGACAAGTATCGGTGGCGGCCTCATGGGCAACAGCTACTACGCTTCCGAGACATAGGCTTTCGGCCATGGCCATCACACAAATAATCCGCATGACGCAACTCGTTGCATCATGCGGATTTTTTTTGTACGGTTCAGGCCTGGGGCCTGCGTTTTTTTACTTCTTCTCCTCCTTGGCCTTGATTGTAAAACTGTAGGTGTTCGGATGATTGCCGTCGTTGCAGTACCACTTGATGGTGAACTCGCTCAGCCCCAGGTCGAGGGCAAACTCGCGCAGGGTCTGTGCAGCGTCGGCGTTGTTCATGAGTGCCTTGGTGAGTCCCACCATGCGCTTGATGGTGTTCTCCGACTCTTTGGTCTGGTCGGCCAGCCTCAGCGTGGGCTGGTAGAGGTCGGGGAAGTGGCGCTGCAGTGTCTCCTCGAGTTTGCTCCTGTCGCCGTGGTGACCCTCATGTCCGATCTCGGGGAAGGTGACGTCCATCCGCCACTCCTGGACGGCGCGGTTGGGGGTCTTAAGGGGATAATTACCGGTGTGTGTTGTATAGTAACCAAAAGTGATCCACTTCAGCTCCCCTTTCTTCATCATTATTGCAGTCATTTCCGGATGACTATAGACGCTCAGATTGTATGAACCGACGGGATTGGCCACCGACCAGCACACCTGATTGTCGATGTCAACGTCATTGACGAGTGCGTCGGGGGCCATCGTATGGCAATAGTCACCATTGTTGACCTGATAGACGTCCATCTTCTGGCCGCATTCATACTTCCACGTCACCTCCGGGCCATTGGTGTTCTTTGTACACTTCAGCTCCTTGGTATTGGTGGTGGTGCCCATGTCGAAGCTGGTGCCGTCGGTCCAGCCGTACGAGTAGTTCATACTGTAGTTGACCGAGGCCTCCATGAAGCCTACAGTGGCTCCTACTGAGAATCCGAGGGTATTGGTCTGTGAGTGGGATTCGCCGACCGAGATGCTCGTGCTTCCGGTGCCGATTTCGTTGATGGGTGTTGCCTGCAAGACACTGATGGTGCCCTCGCCCGTGAGGTTCAGCTTCGAAATGTATGAGCCAAGCCACGAGCCATAGTAACATTGATAACTCTGGCCTTCCCAAGTATAATCACCGTAGGTCCAAATGTGGGGGTCGTAGGGCCCATGGTATAGAGTCTTGCTCGTGTCCCAGCATGCAGTGCCCCCTTGGTTACCGCCTATCTCCATCCTTACCTTCTGCTGCACGTAGTAGTAGTCCTTGTCTTTCTTGGTGTCGTAAACGCCCCATACGGAGATGGTATGGTGGTAGGCTTTCGGCTTATTCTCTTCTCTTCCGTTATAATCGCGGCTGTAGAGTTCGCACTGATAGGTGAATTCGTCGCTGGCGCTCATCAGGTCGTTGATGGCTCCCTCGGCAGCGCCTCGGGTCATACTAATCCTGCGGGCCTCGGCCTGGCGCTCGGCGATGCTCTGTCGGCGGGTGTTGAGCCACTGGGCTGCGCCGTCGGCCATCAATCCGCTGCGGTATTTGGTGTAGTCGCGCTCTGGGAGGGCCACCTCTTCCTCGACGGTGTTGCCGTTGCTGTCAGTCGTGGTGTGGACGGCCATATCCCCGTTGAACGACGCACAGGCGTAGTAACTGTCGGGGCCGAAGATGACCATTTCGCCTACGACCTTATTCCACGCTTCTTCCTGATCGTCTGTTCCGCGTGTAGCGAACTTGCCGATGTTTTCCACCCGACTCTTCAGGTTCTCCGCCAGCGCCGAGGTCGCACGCCGTGCTGCCTGCGGGCTGTCGGAGGTGATAGTCACGTCGCCGTCGCTTGTCAGCAGTTCATCCTCGGCTGTTGCTATGACAAGGGCCATGGTAAGTGACAATGCTATCAGTTGGGCACCCGTGGGCTTCTCGAACGCCAGGTAGCCTCCACTGGCATAGAGTTTGGCCAGCGCGATGATGTCATCGTTGGAGAGGTGTTCGATGTCGCTACCCCTCAGCAGGGCGAGCCTGGTGTCGGCATTCACCGTGAACGTGGGGGCCTGCACACGCCTGATGAGGGCGGCGGCCATCGAGGTGTCGTCGAACTGGCCTAATACAGCTGTTGGAATGTTGGCGGTCACGCTGACGGCCATCTGGTCGTCGGTGGGTTCTTCTACTTGCTGGGGCACTTCCGTGTTGGCGGTGTCTGTCCCGGCGGGGTTGTCATGCTCTGCGCATGCGGTGAGGCCTGCTGCTACCACTGCTGCGAGCAGCATGCACTTGGCTTTTTGCCACTGGTCATTCATCTTTTTCATCATAACTTATGAAGCTGTTAATTGGTTATTGTTTATTATTTCAGTCGGAAGGTGGCGAAGAGGGGGAAGTGGTCGCCCAGCGGCTCCTCGTGGTCGGCAGCGAAGCCCGACGGTTTGAAGTAGTCGTGGCTGTTGGCGGCGTTGTCGTAGGTGCAACTGAGCAGTTCCACGCTGTGGCCTCCGGTGGGGTTGATGTAGAGGATCTTGTCGGGCATCTCGCCTCGGATGGTCCATCCCAGGTAGTCGCCGTCGTCCTTGATCTTCTTGTCATCTTCCAACTTCGGATATACGCCATTGCGGCACTTCTCTATCCATGCGTCGCCGCAGGTGGCGCGGCCCGAGGCATTGATGGCGTCGATGAAGTTGGCCTTCATATCGTCGCGGCAGTAGTAGGTGTTGAAGTCGCCGATAACGAGCACGGGCCTCGTGTCGAGCTTCGAGAAGATGTGCTCGCGGAGTTGTATCCACTGCTTCAGGCGGCATGCGCGGTCCTCATCGTCGGTACCGCCCACCTCGTCCTCGCGCTCGCTGGCCTCCATGTGCATGTTGTAGACCACCAGCTGGTAGCCCTCGCGGGTGGTGAGTTCATAGCGTCGGAATCCCTTGGTGGCAGCCTCGTCGAGACAGTGGTTGGCATAGCCGTAGCGGTCGTTCCAGCGCACGCTGTCGGTGCGCACCACTTTGTGGTGGCTGCGCCACCAGGCCTTGCAGCCGTCGGTATGGAACACGGCCACGTGGATCCGGTCGTTGAACAGGTTGCCGAGCGACATGCCGCCGGCCCAGTTGTCGTGGTCGTAGTTGGCCGTGAGGCAGCGCCCCAGTTCCTGGTCGAAGTCGAAGTTCTCCTGCACGCCGATGAAGTCGAAGGCCTTGTCGGCCAGGTAGCGGCTGATGACGGTGGTGAACTCCTTGTCGGGCCCGTCGTTATTGACGAAATCGAATGCAGGCAGCCCGTCCACGTTGAGCGTGCAGACGCTGAACAGCGAGCCGTCGACGGTGCCGGGCGTGCGGAAGTTCTGGTTGATGAGTGCCTCTATCAGTTCCATGCCGCTGGACTCATAGAGGGTGTTGCTGTTATAGCCCGGTGTCTGGTCCATGCCGGCATAGTCCATCATGATGATGCCCGTGGCGGCGTTGTGGAGCGGGTTCTTCAGATAGTCGATGACGAGCCTGTTGGTGCGTGCGGCATTCTCGCGGTAGTGGTCGGAGCATGCCAGACGCACGTAGCCTGAGGTGTAGTTGAGCACCCAGGCGGGGGTCTGCGATGTCATGTCGCGGGCGGCCGTGGCATCCAGCATCTTGCGGATGACCTCGTCCTTGCCGGTCAGGTCGGAGCCTACATCGTAGTAGTCCTGAGTCCAGAGGGGTGTCGACTGGCCATTGACGCCCTTGATGGTGCCGTTTTGCTGGCGGTCGAAATGCGCGTTGCTGCTCCAGCCTTTCAGGAATCCGCCGGCGGTCAGGCCGTCGCAGGCGTCACGCAGGAGCAGCAGCACGCGGCCGCGCAACTCGCCGACCGTGATGTTGGGCTTGAAGTCGGCGAAGAGTCCGCTCAGGTCGCTGCTGTTAGTCAGTGCGGCGAACTCCTCTGCCCATGCGTTCTTATCGCGCGTTGCATCCACACTGGAGGTCACGATGCACAGTTCCGTGGGGTTCTCGGCGAGGAATGCCTTGAGCTTCAGGAAGAAGTCACGGACCAGCAGGTTGGTCTGCACGATGCCGTGACTGCAGCGCAGGTCGTAGCCCATCGTAGCGGCGTTGTAGACACGCTCCGGGCGCAGGTCGAACACACGCACACCGGCCTTCAGTTGCTCGTCGATGGTCAGGTCCTGGGTCTTGGCGGTGCTTTCCGATATCAGCTGTTCCACATGCCAGCCCTCAGCGGTGCAGGCATCATGGGTGCCGGGCAGCGAGAGGTCGGCCACCATGCGGCTGTCATTCAGCGGGGCCATCCAGCGGCTGTGGTCTGCCTTGGGCTTGTAGGCATCGGCAGCAGAGGGGGTGGATGTGCCGCCACCTTGTCCCCACAGATGGTTCAGGTAGTCGGTCATCGTTTCGTCGGCGGCTGTCAGGCTGATCTCCTGGCCGTCCTGTCCGCTGGCGGTGATGCTGCCGTTGTCATAGTGGAGCGTGGCGCGTGTCGGCGCATTCTCTCTCCATGTCCATGTTTTGTCTTCAATGGGAGTCATGGCTATCTGGCCTTTCGCGATACCGTATTTCTCGTATGCAGGCGATTGTTCCAGTGTCGATGTGTAGTCGAAATGGATGATGTTGAAGGCCGTGGGCACCAGATTGCCGTCGGCGTAGTAGTAGCGTATCAGGGTGCCATACGACTCGTCTCCCAGGTCGCCGAAGTAGTAACTGTCCATCACCTGGGTGTAGTCGACGGTGGTTTCCGCCGTCATGTCATCCTTCTTCCAAGCCTTTGTGGTGCCGGAGGCGCTATAGACGGCATACCAGTCGCCCTTGACCAGCTGACCCAGCGGATTCTGGCTTGCGGGTGTGGGTACAGCATTGTCGTCGTTGCCGACGCATGCTGTGAGCGACAGTCCCATGACCATCGCCACGAGACAGGCGAGGATGCTGCTGATCCCCCTGCCGCTGATTGATTTGTAGTTCACCATATTCATTTTACAATATTTCAATTTCACTCAGCCTCTCCAGAGGATGGAAAGAAATTACCGTAATACGCATTAACTTTGCGGTGAGCTTTACGCCCCTAAAAAGATTATGGTAATTATTCTAATTTCTTTCCTAAATCCTAATTATGTTGATTACGGTAATTTCTTTCCAAATCCGAATCCTACAGTCCTTTCGGAACGGCCCTCAGCTTCCTGCACCCGGAGAACACCGTCTCTTCGATCTTGGAGTAGAACTGTCCGGGCGTCACGGTGAGCAGGCTGGTGCAGTTGGCAAAGGCATACTTGCCGAACTTCAGGTTGTCGTTATGGCAGGTGAGCGTGATCAGGCTGGTGCAGCCCTCGAAGGCATAGTCGCCTACGCTTGCCAGCTTCTTGGGCAGAATCAGCGGGTTGAAGCCAGCACAGTTGCGGAAGGCCTCAGCCTCGATGTCGACCACGCAGTCGGGAATCTCTAACGACATCAGCCCTCGGCAGCCGTAGAAGGCGCGACGGGGGATGGTCACCAGACCCTCGCGGCTGAGCGACACCGTGGTCATGCTGGAGCAGTTTTCAAAGCAACCCTCGCCCATCTCGTTCACACCAGGCATGTTGGCCGTCTTCAGGTTGGTGCAGTCCATGTAGGCCTCCTTGCCCAGGACGGTGCAGCTGGCAGGGATGGTGGCCGTCACCAGACTCTTGCAGCCCTTGAAGGCCTCGGCGCCGATTTCCTGTATGCCACTGTCTGCCATATTGATGCTGCGCAGATGCTTCAAGCCCCGTAAGGCTCCCGGGCCGATCCTGCTGATGTGGTACACTTGAGCGGTGCTGATATACGACATGTTGCGATAGCTATCCACCGTGATGTCAGTGATGCTATAGTCGGTGACGCCGATGATGGCTGCCTGCTTGTTGGGCTCCAAGAGGTAGAACAGACCGTGCCAGTCGAGGGTGGCGATGCCTTCGAGGCTGATGATGCCGGCTCCGGCGGCAGCAGCAGCGGCAGCGGCGTTGCCGTCGCTGATACCGCTCCAGCCGTCGATGGCATTGCTCATCTCTTCGTTGGCAGGCAGCATCACCACCTGCTTGCCGCCGATGCCCGTGGCCGTCAGGTTATCGTCATCGTAGGTCAGCGTGCCGCTGGCTGTGAAGCTGTCGCGCCAAGTGCCGTCGCTGAATGTCACGCTGACGCGCCCGCTGCCCAGGTCTTGGCCCTCCACCAGTGGTCGCTCGATGGTGGAGGTGTACTTAAACTGAGCCAGGCCCTGCATGCCCAGCGGCTTAAACTCCTTGTCGCCAAAGAAGAGCCGACGGACGAATCCTTCGCCGTTATCATCGAAGTCATAGACCTCCAGCACGTGCGAATAGTCTACTGTCACAGTAGCCTTGGTGTCCGGGTTCTGGGCCGTCGTCGTGCCGCTGGCCTCATAAAAGGCGTACCACGTGCCCGTCAGCTGCTGGTTCAGCGTGCCGTTGCCCGGCTCTGTTGCTGTCGTGTCATTGTCATCACTGTCGTCACTGCTGCACGCGGTGAGCGCAGTCACTGAGCCGCAGAGTGTAAGGATGGCGGCCAGCATCGATAAGAATGTCCTTTTCATACTTTCCTGTTTTCGTTTGTATAAAAACCGAAAGTGCAAAGACTTTCGGCTTTTTATCGCATTTTACTGATTCAGCGGGGTTCACCGTCGGTGACGGCTACCGCCTATCACAGCTTAATTAATAGCATTTGGGTAGATGAGTTTCATCTTGTCCAGCATGCGCTGCTTGTGGAGTTCGTATGTGGGATTGTAGTCAGGGTATTTCTGGTAATAGCTGGGGCCTTTTTTTACCCTGTTCCACAGCGCTACCCATTCGTCGGCTTTAAACATATTAACAGGCAGGAACTCGATTTCCGGCAGATACTCGCCACTGTACACGAACTTCTTGCCGTTGCTCTTGAGTTTGACGGTGACAACGACATCGACCACGACAGGCGGCGCTGTGCAGCATTTGCTCTCATCGTTGGTGGCTATTAGTGGCTCGATGATGTATTTGGGCGGGCCGCTTATTAACATGCCGTGGGCATAACCAGCTCCCCATAAGCTCATATTCAGGTCTGCATTGCTTGAATTGTGCGTCATCGAAATCGGGAAAAGAATGCCCCCCGGCATTTGGACTTGCCTATTGTAGAAGTTTCCAATAGTATTTTCAAGATAAAAGTCGGAGAGATTGAAATCCGTCTTGAGATTGCTATCTGTGTAGCTGCTCTGGTAAATCATACGGTCCTTCAGTCCCAGGGCTGAGCGGTACTTGTCGATGCTTGACCACGAAGTGCCTTCACGTACCAGACAGACGGCATCGACCCGCAACGAGTCTACATCGTCGCCGAACACTTCGGGGTTCAGATCCACTTCAATGCTGCTGGGGTCGAAGAACCATACGCATCCATAGGTGTTGGCTTTGACAGAATTCTTTGTTCTGATGTTGGTCATATAGATCTTGGGGCTGGACTTGAGGCTCCATACGCCCTTGCCGAGACCGGTGCCCTTCAGATTGAAGTTCTTGCCGATGCTCATCTCTGACGATACGACATTAGCGACGGAGGTGTAATTCTTGATGGTGCCGCTGGTGGTGGCCTGGGCGGTCAGTGCCAGATTGATGGTGGCGTTCATGGTACCCTTGAAGCCCGTCAGCTTGTCTTGTCCATATTCGGCGCAGATGTCTCCGATGTCGCCCAGGCCATCGGCGATGTGGCCTAAGCCAGCAGCGGGATCTTTTGCGAAGAAGCTGCCTACGCCGGCATTGATGTTGGTATAGGCCTTGAGGGCCTTGAAGATGGTGCCGCACACCTTGGCGGCCTTGTTGCCCTCCTTGTATTGTGCCGTCAGGTCGATATCGCCTTTCAGTGAGCCGTCCAGTGAGCCTTTTATGGAGGTGACCAGCGTCACGTTGGACGTCGTGGTCGCGTCGACCCACATCTTGATCCAATTGTCGGTGAGGTCCACGTCGGGACGGTAGGTCGACAAGTCCAGGTCGAAGGCCCACCATCCCTGCCGGGGGATGATGCCATCAGTGGTGATGTCGGCCTGAGACCATGGTGTGATATACATCTTAAGTTCGTCGCTCTGCGACACGCCTTTCAGTCCGAATGTTGCAGGATTGGCAATCTTCATGTCCTGCGGTATGGAGTATATCATGGGTGAGCGGTACACCATATCGCCCCTGAAGTTCACACACCAGTAGTGGTCGTTGCCGTTGCCGCATTCTGCCGGCATATAGTAGAATATGCGCAGAATGCCTAAGTACTTGTTGTACAGGCCGAAGAAGTTCTCATTGGCAATCTCATTGCAGCCGCAGCGGTTCATGACCAGTTCCCAACCGTTCTCAGGGGTGATGTCGTCGCAGAAATTCATGGGGAGGTTGCTCTGACGGTCGCTATCGTTCCAGGGCAGGGGCACCTTGATATACTTAATCTTGCCGCCGTCCCAATCAGTGGTCTTGCCGGTGTAGAGATAGATGTGCTGCTGCTTGCGCCAGTAATCGGAATTGAAGCCTGAGGGCCCCCAAAGATCGTTGGGGTTGTCTACGAAGCTGTTGGCACCGTCGGGCAGCCATGCCTCCAACTGAGCCTTCTGTGCATCGGTGGCCGGCGACAGGCTGAGGTCGGCATTGCTCGTGACGAGCTTGCCGTCCTGGTATCTGAACTCCCTGACCAAGTCGGCGGTCGCATCGTTGAGGATGTCCTTGCGCGTGGTGCGGATTATGCCGTCGTTGTTGGTGTAGGTGAACTCTATGCCCAGCAGACCGTCGGCATCGTCACAGACTTCATTGTCGGCATCGACATAGAACGAGTACTCCCGTCCGGTACCGTTCTCGCTGAAGTTGAGTACGGTGACCTGCTTCAGCTGCTCCTGTCTGCCGTCGGCGAAGGTGTAGTTCTTTGTGGCCTCTGCGTACCACATCTTGTTGAGTTGTTCTGCACTGATCGGCGTACCCTTAGGGCCGTCATCGCTGTCCTTGCACGAGGTGAGCGCAGTGGAGAGGCCGCAGAGTATCAGGATGGCGGCCATCATCCAAAGATTAAACTTTCTCATTGTCCTATATTAAAATAACTGAACAAAAATAATTTATGACAATTCGTGTTCAATTCGTGATAATTATATGTTTTAGATAAACACGCGCTCGAGCTCTGCTCGCTTGCTACCGAAAGGCTACGGGTAGGCGCGACAGCGGGAATGGGGACGCAAGAATTACCATGAATTGAACACGAATTTTCCATTAATTTGTTATTTGATAATGTACACGAACATAATTAATATGTAATAATATGTAATCGCGAAATCAGCGTCCAATCGTCAGCACCGTGTTGAGGTCGTCAGTCCTACTGCTCCTCAACGGCTCATTCATCTGGTTGATATCGGAAAGCATACTCCTGAGTCCGGGTTTAAGATGATTGTCGAACACGGTTCCTACGAGCGATTCGAGGAATGCTGTTGTGAGTTCCCACTGTTCTACATATTCCGACCGTTCGCGGAACATCTTCTGTAGGTTGGTCTTCAGCCGTTCTATCAGTGCTTCGGGGTCCTCATGTTGCCACTCATTACCCTCGTTGTGAATCATATACACCTTGGTGAGGTCGTCGATGAGGTAATCGGTTATAAGCTTAGTCAGATCTGCAGGATTGTCGGGTAGGAACT
Source organism: uncultured Prevotella sp. (assembly GCA_947167845.1). Classification (GTDB taxonomy): domain Bacteria; phylum Bacteroidota; class Bacteroidia; order Bacteroidales; family Bacteroidaceae; genus Prevotella. The sequence goes on from CAMVJQ010000004.1 coordinate 22,598, forward strand.
GATCATTGCAGCCCAACACTGTCAGATAGGGTTTTTTCTTGTAAATTTCATCCCATGCGTATTCGATGTGCCACTTCAGTCCGCCGCTGATATTGTCGGCGAGACGCTTGTAGCACGTTCCCTGCACGTCGGCCAGCGAGGGTATCGACTTGATATATTCCGTGGCGATCTCCCAGCGGGTGAAGTCGTTGCTCACCCTGATGGTGCGCCAGGGGTTGGGATAGGAGATGGTGGAACCCGTCGACACGTCGACGATACTGTCGTTTCTCACCTTCAGGGCGTCGTAGTAATGGTAGGCGGCAATATCCTGCAGGTGGGTATGTCCGGTGAAGGCCAGGTGAACGCCGTGCCTAGCCATCTGTTGACTCACGCTCGTATGGTTCTCAATGATGTATTCGCTCTGTATCTGGGCCTGGGCATCGTGGTGCTGCACGATGTTGTGGTGCTCCATCAGCACTACCTGCTTGCCAGCGGCGCGGGCCTTGTCGGCCTCAGCCAGGGCCCAGGTGATTGTAGCGGGGCGTAAGCGGCCGGCAGTCTGGTTGTAGTCTCTCTTGCCACCCCTGTCTAGGTACTCATTGAACTCATACATATTCGTGTCGAGGCACAGCAGCACCAGTCCTTCGAGCGGTTCGCAGACGAACGACAGCGAGGCAGGGTCGGTGGCGGTGGCCTGGTTATAGCCGAAGTCGGCATACAGTTGCTTGAACTGCTCGGGCGAAGTGCGCTCGGCGGAGCGTTTCTCGTCGCCGTCGAAGTAATAGCCCTCAGGATTGTCGATGTCGTGATTGCCCGGCACTACGATCACCGGTATGCCTGCAGTGCGCAGAGGGGTGAGGATGCTCACTACCAGCTGGTGGCTCACCAGCTCGCCGTCTTTGGTCAGGTCGCCGGGTATGAGTACGAGGTCGGGCTTGCGCTTCACGGCCTCGGCGACAAGTTGTTCCAGCACCTCACCACTGTATTCCAGCAACTTGGGGTCGGAATTCAGATAACTGCTGAAGGCCGAACCCTCTTTCACCAGCAACTGCGGCGACATCACGTGGATGTCGCTCATCACGAGGATGTTCTTGTAGTCCGTATTCGCGTTGCCACCTTCGGGCAGCCACGCTTCCAACTGGGCCTTCTGGGCATCCGTAGCAGGCAGCAGACTGACGTTGTCGCCGCTGACGACGAGCGTGCCGCCCTGGTACTTCGCCTCGCGCACAAGATTCCGCGTGGCATCGGTGCCCAGCAGGTCCTTGCGCGAAATGTGGATGATGCCCGACAGGTTGGTATAGGCAAAGTCCACTCCCAGCAGCTTGGGCATATTCTCCTTCAGTTTATTGTCGGCGTCAACATAGAAGAAATACTCCTTGCCTTCGCCGTCATCGTCGAAGTCGAAGGCACGGATCTGCCTCAGCGTCTCCTTGGTACCGTCGGCGGAGGTGTTGTCCACCGTGGTTTCGGCATACCACATCTTGTAGAGTTCAGAGCCAATCGGCGTGGCCTGCGGAATGTCGTCGTCGCTGCTGCTGCACGAGGTGAGCGCAGTGGTGAGGCCGCAGAGTGTCAGAATGGCGGCCAGCATCCATAAATTCAACTTTTTCATTTTCTAATTTGTTTAATTAATATAATAATGTGTATTTACTTTCTTCAATTCTTCACGTAGTTGATGAACTCGCCGGGGTCGGCTGCCGAGAGGTTGCCGAAGTGGCTGGCATTGACAATCCTGGCGTGCGAGGCGATGGTGTGCTCGGCCAGGTAGAGGAACAGGTCGTGGTAGTTCGTACGGGGATTGTCGGAGAGACAGTTGTAGAAGTTCAGCGAGAAGCGGTCGCAGAGGTACCCTTCCGTGGCGCTCCAGTTGTCGCCATACGACTGCTCGTAGCGGTTGGCTCCGCTCAGGCCCAAGGCTCCGTCGATGCCTTCGAGTGCGATGATGACGTTCTCGCCGTAGCACGGCTCTGCCACCACAAGCAGTTTGCGGCAGGTGGGGGCATCGCTGCTGAGCATGGTCTGGGCGGTGCTCTGCATCAGCGTGGTGGTGAACCCGTTGAAGAAGGCATCGTCGCGCCATTCAAAGGCATTGTGCCCTCCGTGTCCGCTCCAGAAGAGCAGCACGTTCTGTCCGGCATCGCGGGGCAGCACCGTGGGGGTGCGGCTGGTCTGGATGCCCAGGAGGATGTTGCTGATGTCGGCGGCGCTCAGGTCGGCATTGTCGTAGTCGATGACGGCGGCGGGCAGTTGGTCGGTGCCGCCCATCAGGTCGGGGCCGTCAGGGTCGGCACGTATGATGTATTTCTTGTCGGAAGCCCAGGCCTTGTCGACGACGAGGATGATGTGGTCGTCGTCGAACCCGCCCTTACGCAACAGTTGGTACATCATCATCACATCGCCCATGTGGCGCTGGTTCTTCGCCTCATAGCTGCCTTGCACGAGCACGGCATACTGGTCAGTGAGCGCGGGGTAAGTGATGTTGGCACCCTGGCCCGACTGCTTGGCGAAGTCGGCCTCGGCCTGGTTCTGGTCGTAGAGGTATTTCCATGCCTGCAGGTTGTTGACAAGGCGCTGGCTGCCGCTGTCGTCGAAATAGCCCAGGGGGATGAAACGTCCCCCTTGACCCTCACCATACTTGCGAATCTGCCATTGCAGGTAGGTGGTGTGCGACGCGGGGGCGAAGGATGCCGGGGCGAAGGCGATGTCGCCGGAGGCTCCCCTGAAGGCTGGCAGCTGGCCGTCCTCCATGCTCTTGAGGTAGCTGGCCATCTCGATGTCATCCCACACGGCAGCGTCGAGATGGCTGCCGTTGCCCTTGGTGATGGCGATGATGGCATCGTTGATGCTGCCCACAGCGGGATAATGCTCTCGGTAGCAGGCAGCGAAGGCGGCCAGCAGCAGCCCGTCGTAGAACTTACTTTCGGCAAAGGTGGGCAGATTAGTGAAGCGCCGCTGGAAGCTCTCCTGGAAACCGGTGGTGGGGTCGGCGTACGGCGAATAGCCGATGAGGTTGTTCAGCACATACTTTCCGTTGTCGTCAAAGGCATAGAGCTCCTGTTCGTTGATGTTGGGGACGGCGAAAAAGGTGTTGGCGGCTATTTGCGCGGTCTGCCAGTAGCCATCATTCTCATCGAAGATGTCTGGATGGTCAGGATCAACCTGCTGGCGGAGTAGGGGAATCAGATCGTGCAGCTGCTGAAGGCTCTCCACCACGCAGAACATGGCCTTCCCATAATATTGATTGTAGCCTCGGTCTTTGATGATCTTGGCCATCGCCGAGGCCAGCTCGTCATTGCTCTGGTACTGCGTGTTGGCCAGCAAGTCGATGCCGTAGTTCTCGGCGAAGAAGGGTGCCCAGTATTCAAAGGTCTGCCCGTAGGTGCCGGCAGGCGAGAAGAAGTAGCATGACTTGTTGTTGGTTATGCCCAGGATAGAACTCCAGTGTTGACTGAAGGCGGCAAACGAACCCATCATGGTCTCCGCGAACGTGGCATCGCTCTCGGTGAGCGCCCAGAGGAAGGGGTCGTCGCTTTTGTTGCCCTTCACTTTCTTGACAGCGTAGAGGCGCTGGAGTTCCTCGTTGGTGGCGGTGGGCGCGATGAGCGGCTTCCGGGCCTCCTGGCAGGCCGGGGCGAAGGCTGCCACGGCATCGTCGGCGAAGGGGCCGATGATGGCGGTGATGTCGTCGCGCCCTGCCAGCGTCTTGCTCAGGGCGGTCAGGTCTTCCGTGTCCTCGTTGTACCACTCTATCTTCAGCCTGATGGCCAGCGTGTCCTGGCGCTGGGCTTCGGTCAGGTTCTCCGTGAACCAGCCCGCCATGCGCTCCAATTGTCCCTTCTTGGCGTCATCGCTCAGGGGAGCCACCACAGCTACGGTCTTCTCCACCCAGTGGCGGGCAGGCACAATCTCTGTCACAGGGTCGCTGTCCCCTTTGCAGGAAGTGAATAGTGAACAGTGAATAGTGAATAGTGCTGCGCACAGTATCGCCATCCAGTCCATTCTCTTACCTCTCACCTCTTCCCTCTTACCTCTGAATTCACTTCTCATATTCCGCCTCCTTTCTTATTGCTTCTTCACGTATCTGCCGGAGCAGCTCTGCACTCGGCTCCCCACTTGTTGAGGAAGGTACGAACCAGTAGGGATGGGCATTGACTATCAAGTCGGTGTAGCCAGAGGCCAGGCCCAGCGATTGGTGCTTGGGAATGCCCTCGCCTACAAGCCACTGGCGGATGCTCGTCTCAACGGCCATGTCGATACGCTTTACGACAGAGTACTGGCAGTTGGCTGCGGTATTCATGACATCGATGCCCATAACGATGAACTGGTTGAGAACTGTGGACAGACGCAGGAACACAGCACTTGCACCGCCACAGACGGGTATGATTGCCGATGACTTGCCGAGCCAGTCTTCGCTCTGCTCCCCATAATCCCGCATCATTTTCAGTGCCAGCGTGTCGGCAATGCTGTACCCCTGGCCCGCGTGCTGGCCGATGTACATGGTCGTGAGACTTTTCTCCTCGCTTGTGGCTACCCAGTCGGTGGCAAAGCCGTCCTTGAAGCCCTGCATGGCCTCGCTGACGTACTCGTCCTCTGGATTGGCGCCTATCAGCAGGGCTTTCGGCTGGAAGAAGGGTGTGATGGCCCCCGCCTCGTACATGGCACCATAGTAGGGCATGAAGAGCGTCGAGCCCTTGCCGTCGAGCGGCGTAGAGGTCTCGAAGTAGAGCAGGTCGGCGCGGGGGTTGCCCTCCAGGCGCTTGTTGTTCTGGCGCAGCCACTCGTCGTAGTCCGAACTGGCCACGATGAGCAGGCGGCGGACGGTGTCGTCCGGTGCTTCCATCTGCCGGAAGATGTCCTCCAAGTAGGCCAAGCCCTCCTCTTTTGTCGCCGGCGACAGATGTAGGGTGCGCAGTTCCTTTTGGGTTGAGACAGCCTCAACGCCAGAGTAAATCAGGTCGTTGTACGACTTGTCGCCCAGGGCATCGGGGCTATATACCACCGTCACCAGCGGGCTGGTACGGGGCGCGTCAGTAGGGTCGGGCACGTAAATCGTATCATCGTCTTTTGTGCACGAAGTCAGCACACTTACACTGCCCACCAAAAGCAGCAGGGAGAAGGAGAGCATCGCAGCACGGCTGACACCCTGCTGCACGGCGCGGTCGATGAGCGCCTGGTTGCGACGCACCTCGCGCACGATGACGTCGTTCTTTTCCTTCAGTTCTTCGTTCTTGTGAATCAGGCGCACCACCAGTGCACCCACCACTATCGCCATCACCACCAGTGCAACGGCCATCAGAACGATTAATGTTGTAGTTTCCACCATAGTTTATTTTGTTCTCTTGATTTTTTCTATTTCTCTTTACTCTTTTAGAGTAATTCGTTGGCAAAATTACAAATAAAAGTCCGTACTCACTAGAGTACAGACAAATGGTCGGATGGTTTCAGACAAATAATCGGGTGGTTTCAGCGATAATTCGACGAAAACGACAATCCGTCGGATATAAAACGGCGGATTGTCAAAGTGGAAAAGCTATCCTTTCGTCTGCTTGTAGGCGGTGGGTGTCATGCCGTACTTGGCGCGGAAGTTGCGGGTGAAGGTGTCGGCACTGGTGAAGCCGCTGGCCTGACTGACCTGCTCGACAGTGAGGTCGGGCTGGTCGTTCATCAAGCGGATAGCATAGTCGAGGCGCAGTTCGCGGACGTAGGCCGGCAGGGACACACTGTTACTGCCCTGCGCGAAGGCGGCACCGATGCGCTCCTTCGAGAGACCGGTGCGGTCGATAAGCGACTGTCGGCCGAAGTCGGGCTGGAGGAAGAGCTGTTCATTCTCTATCAGGTCACGCAGGCAGAGGAAGAGTTGCTCGTCGGAGAGTTCGGTGAAATCAGAGATGGCTAATTCAGGTTTAGCCGAGTGAACTGACGGTTCAGCTGAAACGCTCAACTCACGGTATTTCTCCTTATACTCCACCGCCTCGGTGATTTGTTGGGCAAGGATGCGGTTCTTCTCTCGGGTGGCGCGCCACTGGCGGAAGGCATACAGGGCAAAGGCTAGAATCAGGAGGGCGAGGCTGCCAGTGGCAATGCTGATGGTATCGGCGATGCGCTTGCCGGCTCGCTGCTGGTCTATCTCGCGTTGCTGTTCCTGGGCGTGGTAGCGGGCGGCAAAGAGGTGGGCCTTACCCTTGAGAAGCGAATCGTTCAATTGTTGGCTGAGGTCGGCATAGCGTCGCCAATAACCGTTGGCGGCGACGGAATGCCCCTGCGACTCGGCTACTTCGGCTCTGCCACGCAAAATGTCGGCGTAGTTGGCGTTCAGTGTGTCATCGACCATCGCCTGCTCCACCTCGTCATAGATGGTCAGCATACGGTCGTAGCGACCAAGGCGATGCAGTATCGGTGTCGTCACATAGCGTCCATGCAGGGTCTGGCTCGCATCCGTCTGTTCGTAGAGGTCGAGATAGTGAATGGCCTGCTGGGGCTGATGTTGTGATGCCGCGGCCAAGGCGAGGAATGAGTATGCCCGGCTACGGTAGAAGTCGATGTAGCGCGGACGCTCCTCAACGGTGATACCGCTGTAGGTGTTGCCCTGGTCATAGTAGTCGGCAGGGTGCTGCTCGAAGTCATCCAGCATGCCGAGCATCTGCTGTGCGGCATCTGCCGTCTCCTGGTAGCGTCCTATTTCTGCGGATACATCCGCCTTGCGCTTCAATGCGAGCAGGGCGAGGTTCATTTCCGTGTAATGTCGATGCCCTGTCAACTGCTGTATTGCACTGTCGATGCGTGCCAGTCCCTCCTGCTGCTGGCCGATGCGAACCATCAGGGCACCTATCTCGGCATTGCTGTAGGACAGCAGATGGCGCATGCCGTGTTCGCGATAGACATCGCTCAGCCGAGTGGCCCAGTGCAGGGCCTGCTCATAGTCCCTTTCTAATCGGTAAGCATCGAGCAGGATTTCGAGTATGTCAATCTGGAGGTCGTAGTCGGCCTTGACAGAGTCGTGGCGCATGAGACGCTCGCCAATCAAGATGGCAGAGTCGGTTCTGATTTCCGCATGCGACCGTCCGTAGACTCTTGCCCGCTGAATATCGGCACGGACATCCGACAGGTTGCCCGCCAACCGGGCTGAGTCAATAAGCTGTAGTGCCCGTTCCGGCTCTGTGTCCACAAACGTCATGGCATACGCTGCCGTGTAGAGTGAATCCGCGGCCTGCGGCGCACGCTTATGATCCTCGTCACCACTCTTGCAGCCTGCCGACGCCAGCAGGATGGCTGCTACCATTATTATATATCTCAACACGTGATGTTTCATAACCTTGTTCTCAATAACATCTGCAAAGGTAGTCAAAAATTGTCGAAGAACCGCTCTTCTTCCTCATTTTTAACCTCTTTTGATGACATTTTTTCTTGTAATGCAGCTGAAGGATGTCTTAGTCAACCAAATGACTTATACTGAATGTTCTCTGAATGTACTCTGAATGTACTCCGAATGTACTCCGAATGTACTCCGAATGTTCTCTAATTCCTGTCATTATAGTAATTTCGGTGGCAATAATACAAAAAAAAATAATAAAATGATAGTAAATCGGCGGTTATTTTTGTCGTTCTGGTTATTTTTTGTAAATTTGCGCACAAAAATGTGAGGACTTGAATCATGAAAGGAAATAAGTCACGAAAGGAGGCGATGCTATGAACGAAGCACAGTGTGCGCGGCTGCTGGAGGAGCACGGCGTCAAGCCGACGGCTAACCGCATCGTCGTGGTCAGGGAACTGGCCAGGAGCCTACACCCCGTAACGCTCGCCGAACTGGAGGCGAGGATACAGACCATCGACAAGTCGAACATCTTCCGCGCCCTGACGCTTTTCAGGGAGCACCGCCTGGTGCACGTCATCGAAGGCGGCGGCGAGGGCACACACTATGAACTGTGCCACAGTCATGACCATGAGCACGACGAGGACCTGCACCCCCACTTCTACTGCGAGCGGTGCCAGCAGACCTTCTGTCTCGACTACACCGAGATACCCGGTATACCGCTGCCGGAGGGATTCGAAAAGACTTCTGCCAACATGATGATCAAAGGAATATGCCCAGACTGCCAATCAAAGTAATCGCCTTCGATGCCGACGATACCCTGTGGGACTGCCAGTCGCACTTCGAGGCCGTAGAGGATCACCTCTACAGCCTCATCGCACCCTATTGCGAGAGTCCCAAGCAGGAACTCTTCAAGACCGAGTCGGCCAACATGGCCGACCTGGGCTACGGCTGCAAGGCCTTCACCATCAGCATCATCGAGACGGCCCTCCGCGTGGCGGGCAGCGAACTGAGTGCCGCCCAACTCTCTGAACTGCTGGATCACAGCAAGTCGCTGCTCCACCTGCCCGCCACCCCGCTGCCGGGAGTCGTGGAGACACTGGCGGGCATCGAGGGCTACCGGAAGGTTTGCTTCACCAAGGGCGAACTGCAGGACCAGGAGAACAAACTCAAGCGCTCCGGGCTGCTGAGATACTTCGACGACGTCGAGATCACCAGCGACAAGACGCAGCGCGAATTCCTGGCTCTCTGCGAGCATCAGCAGATACACCCCTCAGAACTGCTGATGGTTGGCAACTCACTGAAGAGCGACTGCGCCCCTGCCGTCGCCATCGGCGCCTGGGCCATCCACATCCCCTTCCACGTCACCTGGCAACTGGAGCACTTCGATGATTTCGACCACGAGCGCCTCTTCAAGATCTCGCGATTCAGCCAACTGACGGACTATCTGGCATAGCGGGACAGCAGAGCAACTGAGAATATCTATCCAACGAAACGAAATGAGAAAAACTATCATGAAGAGACTGATCTGCATCATCAGCGCCGTCTGCTGGCTTACGGCTGGCATGGCCCAGGCCGACAAGGCGGGTGCCTATCAGATGCACTACACGGTGACCCCCGACACGGCTCGCCACTACCTGAACGTAAGGCTCGACTACCGGGCATCAGCACATGACGGTGCAGAACTGGTGCTGAACATGCCCCGCTGGGCACCGGGCTACTATGAAATGCTCGACTTCGCCAAGCACCTCTGCGACTTCAGGGCCACCGACGGTGCCGGCAATGCCCTCTCCTGGTGCAAGGACGGCATGAACCGCTGGCGCATCCATCTGCCGGCTAGTTGTCAGGCAGAGATCACCTACCGTGTCTATGCCAACCGGCGCGATGTGGCCTCCAGCAGAGTGGACTGCGCGGCAGCCTTCGTGGCCCCGCCCGGCGTCTTCATGCATGTCGACGGCGACCTGGAGCATCCCGTCACCGTCACCTTCCGCCTACCCTCGGAATGGAGGCATATCTCCACGGGGCTCAAGCCTGCCCGCGATGATGCCATGACCTTCACCGCCCGTGACTTCGACACGCTCTATGACTCTCCCTTCCTGGCGGGCAACCACCGCGTCAGCCGCTTCATCCACGAGGGGCACGACTATGAATTCGCCCTGGAGACACCTGACGGTGCCGACGAGATCGGACTGGAGCGCGACTTCAGGCGTATCGTCAGTGCCGCCACGCGAATGATGGGTGACGTGCCCTACGACAACTACTGCCTGATACACATGGGAAAAGGCGACGGCGGACTGGAGCACCTCAACTCGCAGGCCTGCTATACCGACGGCACCTATCGCTTTGAGTCGCGCCGTCACCACGTGAAGTTCCTGGCCCTCGTTGCCCACGAATACTTCCATCTCTATAACGTCAAGTGCATCAGGCCCGCCGAGTTGTGGCCCATCGACTATGACCGCGAGGCCGTCACCCCGATGCTCTGGGTGAGCGAGGGACTGACCTGCTACTACGAGTTCCGGCTGCTGCAGGAGGCCGGTATCACTACTCCCGACGAGGCCCTGGAACTGCTCTCCACCTATCTCCGGCTCTACGCCCCTTACGAGGGCCAGCACCACATGAGCCTGCGCCAGAGCAGTTACGACATCTGGCTCAACTTCATGAACAGCGACGACAACTATCGCGACGTGCGCATCAATTACTACTTCAAGGGCCCTGTCATCGGCCTGATCCTCGATGTGGCAATCCGCGAGAAGACAGCACAGCGGCAGTCGCTCGACGACGTGATGCGGCTGCTCTATCGGCGGTACTATCAGCAACTCAAGCGCGGCTTCACCGAGGAGGAGTTCTGGCAGGCCGTGGCGGAGGTGGCCGGCACGCCTCTGACGGATATGCGCCGGCTGGTGGATACCACCGACGAGCCTGACTATGACCGGCTGCTGGCTCCGGCAGGACTCCGCGTCGACAGGACCGGCTGGACAATCCGCCCTGTGGCCAGCCCTGATGCCTCACAGCAGGTCTTCCTACAGCGCCTGGGACTGGCGCGATGACTGCGGCCGGGACATACTGATGATACGTGTCTGATATTGATTTTGCGACAGATCCGGAGGCTGTGATTCGGGTCTGTCGCATTTCCGTTTTACTGTCGCTACTAACTGAAGAAGATTTTCAGAAAAGGTTTGGAAAGGAAGGATTTCTGTCGTAACTTTGCACTGTGATTCAGAAATCACAGCGCGAGTGAAGGCTGCGGCTCAGCAAAGCCCGAACAAGTTCGGCTCTGCATTCACCTTGCACTTCACTTGCAACGTCAAAAGGAACAAACCTCCTCAAGACGCAACAACAGAGAAAAGAATTAAAAACAGTAATAACAATAAAAAAAATTAAGAAAGGAAACGAGTTATGGCAGAGAACGTAACACCAGTAACCCTCGCGGTGAAGGATTTTGAGAACAGAGAGGTAATCATGGTTGATTACAAGTTTGACCAGGCAACAGACCGTGAGGGGCAGATCGCAGGCATCCCCCGTGGCGGCAAGGTGAACATCCGCGTCAAGGCGATGAACGACGGCAACAACCAGTTGCTGCAGTGGATGCTCTCGCCGAACGACCCGCGCGACTTCACGCTGACGTTCTACAACACCGTCGACGGCGGCACGATGAAGCAGATCAAGGGCACCGGCTGCTACTGCATCCACTACAAGGAGATGTGGGAGGACGGCCAGGAGCACTTCGAGGAGATCGAGGTGGTCTGCCAGAAACTGGAGAACGGCCCCGTCGGCTTCGACAACCCTTGGAAGTAATCGAACCGCATCAGACAATGCGCAGAAAAGCCGCTGACTCGTCAGGAGTCAGCGGCTTTTATCGGATCAATTCCAAAAGTCAGTCGCAATTTGTGACCTCCCCTAACCCCTCCTACAGGAGCCCTCCTTTGTATTCAATCCCCCTCCTACAGGAGGGGTTAGGGGAGGTCATAACAACCGGCTTTTCAGACTAACCCCTTTTATCTATGTTTGCCTGGGAGCGAGGGCAACTGGAGGCCGGCTTCTACTTCAGGTTGAAGCGCAGGCCAATCTGCAGGTTGAAGTTGGTCGGGCGGTCTTTGAAGAAGTTGCGCACGTCGCTCCCGTTGTCGAAGTGGTAGCGGATGCCCGGCTCAGCGTAGATGCCCAGCAGCGGCAGGATGTCGTACTGCAGTCCTGCACTGCCTCCCACCGACCATTGCATGCGGTCCTTCTCCATCGTCTGTGCCACATGGCCTGTCTCCGTGTCGGCCTTGATGTTCCAGTCGGCCTCTATGCCTGCCGCGAGATAGACCTTCAGTCTGCGGTAGCCCCAGACCTGCCATTGCAGCGAGAGCGGGATGCCCAGGTAGTGGAGGGTCTGATGGTGCTGTACCTGATAGTCGTACATGAGCGAGGTGAATGTGGAGTTCAGCCGTGTATAGGCCAGTCCCGTGGCTATGGAGAGTCTGGGGCTGAGGGGATAACTGGCGGTGAGGCCGATGGAGACGGGCTGGGCGTGCTGCTGCTGCTCTTCGTGACCGGAGAGATAGATGATGCTCCTTGTCCTGGCTGCGCCTGCAGTAGGCTGCGCGTTAGTATAGTCGTAGAGTGCCGCCATCTGCGGGCTCATCCTGACGGCGTTTCTGCCGTCCAGGCCCGTCATGCCGCTGCTGGCGTATAGTCGGAGCGACAGGTGGCGGCCCTGGGGAGCGGGGGTGCGGGGGAGCGGGGGAGCGGGGGTACGGGTGAGTGAAGCGGCGAGGCGTTGTGACTCTTCAGGATGCTCCTGGGGCTTCGCTGCTTCTGCGTCATCGGTTTTCGCCGTCACGTCCTTGTCGGGCTGTTCGGCGGTAGTACCCGGATTTTCCGGCCCTGCCGTGATGATCGGCACTTCCGCTTTTGTCGGTGCGGCCATAGTGAGTGGTGTCCCTGCTTTTGTCGGCGCGGCCATGGCGAGAGGCTGTGTCTGCGGCATTCCTCCGTTGTCACGGCCGGTTTCGGCGGGTGGCTCAGTCTGCAGGGGCTCCGCGCCTTTCCCGCTGACTTCGGCTACGGCTTGGCCTGTGGCTTGCGGCTCTTGCCCCTGCCACCACAGATAAGTGCCTCCGACGGCGACAAGTGCCACGGCGGCGGCGATGCTCCATCGGCGCAGGGCGATGAAACGGCGACGCCCTCCTGCTTCTGCGGGTAGCGAGGCTTCGATGTCGGCCCACAGGTCGCGTGAGACTGGCTCCTGATGGTCTGCCAGTCTGTTCTCCAGTCGATGTGCCCATTCTTCCTGTTTCATCTCTCTTGTTGCTTTAAGTAATCTTTCATCATCTTGGCCAGCATCCGTCTGGCCCTGTTCAGTTGCGAGGCTGACGAGTTCTCCTTGATGCCGAGTCGCCGTGCTATCTCCTTGTGGGGACAGTGCTCGAAGACGTAGAGGTTGAGCACCATTCGGTAGCCTGTGGGCAACTGGCTGATCATCCTCGTCAGCACGTCGGGCGGGATGTCCTCGGTATCGGGCTCCTCGCCGTCGGGGATGTCGGGCACCGTGCCGGTGAAGGTCACCCGTTCGCGCCGCTTCAGATAGTCGATGGCCTTGTTGGCCACGATTCTCGACACCCAGGCGGCGAGCGCCCCCTCGCCCTGGAGTCTGAACTGCCCGATGGAGGTCAGGATGCTGACGAAACAGTCCTGCACCACGTCCTCTGCCGCCTCGCGCTCAGGGATGTACCTCAGGGCTACGGCCATGGCGCGGCCTGCGTAGCGGTCGTACAGACGACGCATGGCCGTGCGGTCGCCGTGATGGATGGCATCAAGCAGTTGCTGTTCCGTCTCCATTGTCACTTCCGCGTGCGGCTGGTTGTAGAGAACGACAGGTTGAGGGCGGGGCTGAAGCGCTTGACGCTGATGACCGTCGCGTGGTGATTCGTCCTGTTGACTTCATCACTGACGACGATGCTGTCGATGGGTGCGATGCCAGTCCACGAGTCGGTGGTCTTATTATAAAGGGTGGTAGAGCGCTCTGGCGCGAAGCAGACTTTGTAGGACAGCATCTGTCCGCCGATGTCCACAGACTGCTCGTAGGCCGTGTTCTGTATCTTGAAATAGCAGTTTTCGTCAGAGTAGCCAGTCATCATGAGGTGCATGGCCCATATCTGGGTGATGTCGTCGCCGAGCAGCGTGACCTGCTGACCGGGGAATATCTGCTGGTGCAGCCAGTCGTGGGGCAGGGCGAGGATGTTGGCGGTCACCATGACCTGTAGCATGGATACGCCCACGCTCTTGCCGTCGACTTTCCAGTCGAGGGTGAATTCTCCGTTATACTCCCGTTCTGTTTCCGCACGGGGCACGGAATAATCGTCGGCGGAACCATTCAAACTGTCGTCGTCGTTCTTCAGACAGGAAGCGAGCAGGGCTGCACAGAGCAGGGCCGGTAGGATCTTTTTCATCATTGTCTCTTTTCCTTTTTATAGTGATAACTGCAAAATCCTGAAATCTTGCATGGCCGCCCCGAAAAAATGCACAATTCTCTCTCCTCTTTCCTCTCTCCTCTCTCCTCTTTTCATAAATTCTTCCTCGCTAGCCAGAGGCCGGTGAAGGTGAGCAGGCCGTTGAGCATCAGCAGTTCGTAGCCGAAGCGATAGGCCCAGAGGTGCTGTGCGGCGGCATCGAGGGCATAGCAGAGCAGGGGAGAGGCGATGCAGATATAGGGCACAAGACGGTCGTCGGGCTGCCGTCGGGTGAAGAGCCCGAAAGTGAAGAGGCCGAGCAGCGGGCCGTAGGTGTAACTGGCGATGGTGTAGATGGCATCGATCAGCGAGGTGGAGTTGACGGCACGGAACAGCAGGATGAACATCACGAAGAAGAGGCACATGCAGATGTGGGCGCGCTTGCGGAGCCGCTCGTTGTCAGGCTGCCGCCGGATGTCCACGCAGTAACTGGTGGTGAGCGATGTAAGGGCGGAGTCGGCACTGGAGAACGAGGCTGCCACGATGCCGATGATGAATAAGTGAAGCGTGAAGAGTGAAGCGTGAAGAATCGCTCCGCTCTCTACAAAGGTGGGCAGCAGTGTGTCACCCTTCATCTGAGCAGCCGCATCGCCGAAGTAAATGGCCAGCAGTACGCCAAGCGACAGGAACAGCAGGTTGGCTGGCACAAAGGCCATACCGTAGGTACACATGTCCTTCTGAGCATCGCGGAGCGACTTGCAGGTCAGGTTCTTCTGCATCATGTCCTGATCCAGGCCCGTCATCACGATGGCAATGAAGGCACCTGCCAGAAACTGTTTCCAAAAGTTATGGGGCGACACCCAGTCGTCGAACACGAAGATGCGGCTCATTGGTGAGGCGGCAATGGTATCGATAGCATCACCGACTGAGAAGTGGAGACCGCTAATGACCGTAAAGATAATCAGGATGAGGGCCGTGAAGAGGCAGACGGTCTGGAAGGTGTCGGTGAAGACCAGTGTGCCGATGCCGCCGCGCTGGGTGTAGAGCCAGATGAGCGAGACCATCGCCAGCACATTCACGATGAAAGGGATGCCCACAGGGTCGAACACAAACTGCTGCAGGATGATGCACACCACGTAGAACCTGACGGCAGCCCCCGTCATCTTCGACAGCAGGAAGAACGAGGCGCCCGTCAGATAGGAGCGCTTGCCGAGCCGCTGGCCCAGATAACCGTAGATGGTGGTCAGGTTGAGTCGGTAGTAGAGTGGCAGCAGCACGAAGGCTATCACCAGATAGCCCACGATGAAGCCCAGGCACATCTGCAGATAGGTCATCTGCGACGTCAGCACCATGCCCGGCACGCTGACGAACGTCACGCCGGAGATGGATGCCCCGATCATGCCAAAGGCCACCATGTACCACGGCGCACGGCGGTTGGCGCGGTAGAAGGTGTTGTTGTCGGCTCGTCTGCTGGTAAGGCGGCTAATACCAAAAAGGACTGCGAAATACGCCAATACTGTCAGTAGTATCATCATAACGGGGTGCAAAGGTAGTCAAAATTCATGAAACCAAAGCCGTAATATGCTAAAAAAACACAAATTATTTGGAGGTATCAAGAATAATTGCGTAATTTGCACTTCGTAAAACATGAAGCGCAAAACATGAAGGAACTGAATAACCCGTTTGTCGTGTATGGATACAAAGGCGCTGCCTATTTCTGCGACAGAGTGAAAGAGACGGATAAGATCGTGAAGGGACTGACCAATGAGCGTAATATCACACTCATTGCTCCCCGAAGGATTGGGAAGACAGGACTGATTCACCACGTCTTTGCTCAGATTAAAGTGCAGCAGCCGGAAATCTGCTGTATCTACTTTGACATCTTGGCCACAAAGACGCTGGAGCAGTTTGTGCAACTGATGGCTAGGAATGTGCTTGGCAGACTCGACACGCCTTCCCAAACGGCCATGCGCAAGGTGCAGGACTTTTTCAGTGCCTTCCGTCCAACGATGACTTTCGATGCGAATACAGGCATGCCGACATTCTCGCTTGATGTTGCCAAAAGTCAGGAAGAATTGTCACTTCAACGCATCTTCGAATATCTCAAGCAGTCAAACAAGCGCTGTTATATTGCCATCGATGAATTTCAGCAGATCTTAAATTATCCCGGTACTGATACCGAGGCTCTGCTACGCTCCTTTATCCAGTTCGTACCTAACGTATATTTCATCTTCGCAGGCAGCAGGCAGCACATGATGTCCGACATATTCCTATCGCCTGAGCGCCCGCTCTATCAGGGAGCGCAGATGGTCAATATCAAAGAGATTGACGAGCGGGTCTATTATGAATTCTCGAATGCCCTGATGCAAAAGAGGGGGCAGAGCCTGCCGGAATCCGTATTCCACTATCTGTATGATAAGGTAGACGGCCAGACCTGGTATGTCCAGGCAACGATGAATCGTATCTACAGCAACCAGACTGGTGAAATCTCCGATGCTGACGTCGACGAAGCCATCCACGAACTGATAGACGAAGAAGAAGTGGCATTTGAGAACTACTATTCATCACTGACAACAAACCAGGCAGCCCTGCTTCTGGCTATTGCCCGCGAGCAGAATGTCAAGTCACCGATGTCCCAGGCTTTTATCATCAAGCACCGCCTGCCGGCACTCAGCAGCATCAAGACTGCCTTAGGGAGTCTCGCTGAAAGCCAGTTCATTTATCAGTACCAAGGCTGCTACATCGTCTACGACCGATTCTTTGGCATGTGGCTCAGAACCCGGCTGTAGCCATAAGGTCACACGGGGCCAGGCATGGTGTGACGTGGTATCTCTTTTTTTTGTCTTACAACCTTATTTTCGATTTTCAGAGATATGAAATATAAAATTGTCAAAGAGAACAAGCCGACGCTGAAGAACTTCGGCCGATATAAAGCGGTAGCCGACCATCCCCAAGGGGAGGTCGACACCGCCAGCATCATTGATGAGGTGGGTAAACTCAACGGCGTGATGCCCGGAGCGCTCGGTGGAATCCTGACGGACTTCATCGACGTCATCAACCGGCACCTGCGCCGTGGAGAAAAGGTACGCGTGGACCGTCTGGGGCTGTTGAAACTGGAAATCTTGAGCGACAAGGTAGATGCTCCCGAGGAGTTTAATCCCCGGGAGCATATCAAGGGGGTGCGCCTGCATATCCTGCCGGAGAGCAGCAAGGGCAGTCCGGCGCTTTACAAGGGCATCCGGTTTGAAGCCACAAAAGAGCGATAAGAGATGAACATCCGTGACCGTCAGATACTGAAGATACAGCGCAGGATTTGGCGATGTGCCATAAAAGTTGTCTTATCATGCGTTTTCGCCTCGCAAAAGGTTAAAGATGAGAAAAAATCTCATAATTCTATTGATAAATGGTGAATAATGTGTATATTTGCAGAAAAATTTGAGATATGCTAGTAAATTTCACGGTTAAAAACTATCGCTCTTTCAAGCAGGAACACACCTTTAGTATGGAGGCAAGTTCCATAAAGGAGCACAAGGAGTCTGTAATCAGCGAAGGCAAGTATAGTTTGCTTCCGTTGGCAATATTCTATGGTGCAAACTCTGGTGGCAAGAGTAATCTCATTCAGGCTATATCTAACATGCGTAGTATGGTTAGGCGTTCTGTGCGTCTGAATGAGGGTGATGCACTTCCCTACGATCCTTTTGCATTGGATGAGAACTCGGCTTCGCAGCCTACGTTATTTGAGATACAGTTTATAAAAGGTGAGGTGCTTTATCGCTATGGTTTCGAATACGACAAAACTGATATTATTTCAGAGTGGTTGTATGAAAAACGATTTGGCGAGAAGGAATATGAACTCTTCATGCGTTCACGAGACATTATTGAGGTTTCGGCAAAAAGATTTCCAGAAGGTAAGGGAAAAGAGGATTTGACCAATTCGAATCGTCTCTTTCTTTCACTTGTAGCTCAGTTGAAGGGCGAAAAGTCCAACACGATAATGAGTTGGTTCGGGGAATGTAATGTTCTTTCTGGGATCGACAGCGAAGGCTACGAAGCCTTTACGCTCAGAATGTTTTTGGAGCATTTGAACGGAGCAGATGAGGCTCAGGAGTTCTTCAAGACACTGCAACTTGGTTTTACTCACTTCTCGGTTAAGAAGGTCGATATTCCCAAAGAAGCTTTAGACAGGGCTCCAAAATTGATAAGATCACAACTAGAAAAAGACTTAACGACGGGTAGTGTTGTCGAGCCGATTACAACTCACAATGTCTATGATGAGAATGGGGTAGTGATTGGTGAGCGTAATTTCCACAAGAACCAGATGGAGTCAGAGGGGACAAAGAAAGTGATAGAGATTTCCGGGCCTATTTTCGATACATTGAACGAGGGCAAGACACTGTTTGTGGATGAACTGGATGCAAAACTGCACCCACTACTGACTCGGAACATTGTACTCCTGTTTATGGATCCAAAGAAAAACAGGTATGGAGCACAGCTTATCTTTGCCACGCACGACACCAATCTGCTTGATTTGGACATTGTTCGTCGTGACCAGATTTGGTTTGCCGAGAAAGACAAAGTGGAGTCTACCGACATCTACTCGCTTGTGGAGTTCAAGGATGAGGACGGAAAGAAAGTCCGCAATGACCGTGACATCAAGCGTGATTATATCCGTGGACGCTATGGTGCTATACCTTTCATCGGTAAATAAAGGATTACTATGGGATATTCAAGAAAAGAAGAAATCGCAAGACTTAGGCAGCAACGACGTGAAGCCAAGGCTTCTAAGAAACGTAAGGAGAACGTTCGTGAGAAACTGGTGCGCTTCTTGATAGTGTGTGAAGGAACTAAGACTGAGCCACACTATTTTGAGGCTTTGCACACTGGTACCGACTACGCTATGCATAAGCCCTGCACTATGGTAGATAAGTTAGTTGTAGAACTGGAGCATCCAGAAGTATTATTGGAAAATAGAATTTAACGAAAGTGGAAATTTGGGGAACTCGGCTGTAGCCATAGATTCGCCAGATCAGAAGGGGCAGGTTATTGACTCTTTTGTTTAAAAGGTCAATCTGGCCCAATGAACTCTTTTTTTACAGGCTGTAACGTTGTAACAGCAAGGGCAGTCCGGCGCTTTACAAGGGCATCCGGTTTGAAGCCACAAAAGAGCGATAAGAGATGAACATATAAAAACCTTCTTACCATCTTCGTTACCCAAATAATTGGTTAAAAATTAGGTGCTAATAATTATTTTTTGTATATTTGCCACCGATTCAGTCAGTCTGTTTGTGTGGGCTATTGGGTCAAGGACATGATGGACAAGTGCTTCGTCCCTGTTGCAAGTGGGTGTTTTCATAACCCTAACTACCTCATACTTAGCACAAAAGGACGTTTTCGAACGTGATCTTCAACACTCAGATCTCGCAACTCTGATTATACCGTAGAAGATACCGCAACGAAGCGTCCACGTAGGGCGTATTATACCCGTATGCTTTTGGAAGACAGCCTTTATAGGCTTTCTAACGCATACCCTATATAATACGCGATGGCGTGGGCTGACTGAGTTGCTTATCCCCGGTATAGGCAATGCGAGAGCCAGAGTGTAGGGTAAGCGGCAGATTGATTCTCCCACGTCTTTTTAGTTTCCATTCTATTAGTTTCTATTAACCAGCCGGGGCAGGGAGAGAGGCGGCCTTGATTATTTGGGATTTAGGAATAGTATATTTAAATCAAATAGAAGATTATGGTAACAAAGATTAAAAGCATCGTAGAGGTTGCAATAGTGACCCTTGGCGTATTTTCATTTTCAATGAATGCAAGTGCTAACAGAGTTCTGAACATGCCCATGATGGCAAGTCCTCTTATGCTTCCTGACGGAGAAGGCGGCAATGATGAGTCTGTCACCTGGATTGAAGTAACCTTAGAGAGTGCAGGCTCGCTAGGCGTAGAAGTCATGTACAAGGTCGACCAACTTGCCGACGTAGACTATCTGAAAGTTACCGGAACGCTCAATGCTGCTGACTGGACTTCGTTGAAGAACATGTCAAAACTGCAAGGGCTTGATCTCCGGCAGACTCAATTTGACAACATTCCTAATAGTGAGTTTGACGGACGCACCACACTTTCTCTTATCTACTTACCAGAAGGCATGAAGACGATAGGCAATTATGCTTTCCGAAAAACAAGTCTTACCTCCATAGATATACCGGCGTCAGTTACTTCCATTGGCGTTGATGCTTTTTATCAAGCCAAAAGTCTAACAGAGGTTTCTTTCCCAGAGAACTCCATACTACAGACTATTGGCGAAAGCGCTTTTAATGGGTGTACTGCTTTGGTAAAATTTTTGATGCCAAATACGGTTACTTCGTTAGGAAACTATTCATTCTGGGAATGTAATGCCTTAACAAACCTTTCCCTATCTACTGCCTTAACAAGTATACCTTATCGCTGTTTCTCTAGAACTTCGAATCTGAAAAATGTAGTATTTCCTGAGAAACTGACATCTATCGGCGAAGACGCTTTCGAGAATAGCGGCCTTGAAAATGTTATACTACCCATTAACTTAACTTCTTTAGGTAATTATGCATTTGGGTACTGTAACAGTCTAAAGTATATCGAGTTACCTTCTTATGTAAGCAATTATTTCTATACATTCTACGGATGTAAAGCACTTACAACGGTCGTATGCCCATCATGTACACCACCAACCATAAATAATTATGATCCTTTTAGTTCTGTTGATAGGAGCAAGATTACTTTGAAAGTCCCGTCTTTTGCTGTTGTGGATTATAAATTAGACTCATATTGGTTGAATTTCGGTACGATAGAGGCTATGGAGACTGATCCCACTTACATCGATGTTCATGGCAAGTTGTCATTAACCAATAACCGGCGGCCCGGCGGCATACCTAATATGACTATTAATACGAACAGTAGTGTAATCGTGGGAGGCAACGAGCCATTTGAGGTTGGCACATTGAATTTTGTCATCAACAGGCCCGATAAACTTTATGGAAAACTTCTTAATAGGAGTTCAATGACGGTTCAAAGTTCTGGTATGAGTTATTATGTTCAGAGGAACAAGTGGTATTTCTTAAGTCCATTTACCAATGTACCTCTTTCTGCTATCACCCATAGTGCAAATGCTTCATTTGTGTTCCGTTATTATAATAGTGAAAACCGTGCTACCAATGGTGCCACCAATAATGCCAGTTGGCAGAACGTAACAGAATCGGAATTAAAAGCAGGACAAGGCTATATCTTCCAATGCAATCAAGATGGTTGGATACAATGGACTGTCGAAGGGGATAATGCCACACAGGCGGTGAATTCCGCCAGCATCACGACTATGCTCACTGACTATGCCTCTGAAAATGCCGCCAATGCCAATTGGAACTATGTAGGTAATCCCTATCCTTGCTATTACGATGCTTACTATATGGACTTTACCGCTCCTATTACAGTTTGGGATTACAACAACAACACTTACAAGGCCTATTCGGTAGTAGATGACAATTATATTCTTCATCCAATGGAGTCGTTCTTTGTCCAGAAGCCCGGCGAAGTTGATGCTATATTGTTTAAGGAAGAGGGACGGCAAATAGAAGCAACAACCAATCGCGTTTCATCAGCCAGAACCAAATCTGCTACAGACATTTCCAGGAAACTCTATGACATACAACTCACCAATGGAACAAAAACGGATGAGACCCGTGCCATTATCAATGAGAATGCTTCTTTAGCCTATGAGATTGGTCGCGATGCAGCCAAATTCATGACTATGGAAAGTGACGCGCCCCAGGTCTTCACCATTGACTCGGAAGGCAACAACCTTGCATTCAATGAGCGTCCTTTGGCTGACGGAAAGATTCGTCTTGGGATCTATGTGGGCGAAGCCGGAGTCTATATGTTGAAGATGAGTCCTTCGCAAGAGAATGTTCAACTCTACGATGCCGTAACAGGAAAGACAACAAGTTTGAGCGATGAAGCCTACCATTTTGCAATTGACAATCCCGGATTCTATACTGACCGCTTTACACTGAGTCTGGCAGCCGAAAACATCACTGCCATTGGGGCTGCTCCTAGCGCAGATGCATCTATCGCAGCGGTGGCTGGTGGCGTTGAAGTACGACCTGCCAGTGCTACAGAGATACTTGTCTACGGCACGGACGGGCGACAGGTTGCTTATGCAAAGGCCGTTTCTGGTAAGACTGTCATCAATCTTCCTGCCGGTCTCTATGTCGTCAAGGTAGGCAACAAGGCATACAAATGTATCGTCGAATAAGCCCTCCTAAAATATAATAATGTATAGATGCTAATCTGTATGGCTTATGAAAGAACTTAGAACCATAGCCCTGGTATTGGCGCATCTTCTCTGTGTCAGTATATGGGGACAATATAATCCAACAAACCCGGCGGAGCCGGGCACCGCGCCGTGGACGCTGACCCTCACGTCAGATCCAAGCGATGCAGGCAGTTTTAATATTTCAAAGGTCACTAATCGGGCGGCAGGGGCTACGATTACCATTACTGCTTATAACAATGGTAATTATATATTCAAAGCCTGGGAAGACGAGAGCGGGAACACCCTTTCTTCAGAAAAGTCGTTCAAGTACACAATGCCGGCGAAGAATGTTAAGTTGATGGCTCGTTATACTTACAATCCGTCCAGCCCCAACGAGCCGTCGGTTCCTGTCAAGTATGGTGCAGTCAAGCTTAGCGTATCGCCCTCTGACGGTGGCAGCGTCTCTCCTTCAGGCACCAACAAATATGAGGTGGGAAGCAAAGTGACTCTTTATGCCTACAACAACTCCAACTTCGTCTTTGTCAACTGGACAAAAGACGGGGAGGTCATTTCCACCTCCAGCACTCTTGGCAACTATGTCGTCGGAGAAGGAACAGCCAGTTTGGTGGCAAACTTCAGGTATGCTCCTGGCAATCCAGCCGAACCTGAAGCCGCAATTTTGTCACACCCTCTGTATCTGGAATCTAATCCCTCCGGGGGTGGATCCTTCAATATTTCCAGTGGCAACACTTATAAGACAGGCGAAAGCATTTACTTATACGCCTATTCCAACTCTTATTATACTTTTAAGAACTGGACACAAGACAATGAAGTCATATCTACTTCAAGGAATTTTTACTACACAATGCCCGACAAGGCTGCAAAATTGGTAGCCAACTACACTTATAACTACAATCCAAGCAATCCGGGAGAACCAGCTGCGACTACGACACAGCGATACCACCTGTACGGCATGCATGAGGATGGTATTCCGGGGCAGAGCCTCAAGTATCCCGTCTATCTGGAGAATTCAACCGAGGTCACGGGCTTCTCTATCGACCTTGCTTTCCCAGAAGGTGTCATAGTGGATGCAACCAATGCCTCCCTGACTGACAGAACCAGCGGTCACACATTGCAAGTGGAAAGTCTGGAGAACAATTCCTATCGATTCTTTGTAAGAGGATCGGAGAACATCATTGGCGCCAATGGCAAGGTTCTTGAGATTCCCATATCCATTGCTGCTACAGAAGAGGTTGGTACAACTTATACCGTGGGACTCTCAAAAGGAGCCATCTTCAAGGCTGACGGATCACAGACCGTCATTACTGTCAGAAGCGGCTCTCTGAAGATAGTACAGTCACCCGATGTCATTCCCGACAGTCCTGACCTGATTGTCAGTGATATCAATATAGCAGAAACAAGCATCGCGCCAAACGAGACGCTCCATTTGTCATGGAAAGTCAGGAACGTAGGTAATCTGGAGGCTGTCTCAGGGTGGAGTGAGCGTCTCTATCTTGTTTCCACTGATGGAAAGAAAGTCAGTATAGGTTCTACCTATTATGAAACCACATCGCTGGAAGCTGGCGGCACAGTTTCACGAGAAGCGGATATTGCCCTCGGCAAACTACTTGGCATTGAGGGCAACACGTATGTCAGCATCACGATTATCCCTAATGCCTCGGCAGGAGAGATAACCGAGTGTCAAGGCAACAACACAACCGACAACAAGGGAAAGACTCTGGCGGTCAAGAAAATGCTATATCTGACGCTGCCCGCCACTACCTTGGTAGAAGGCGAGACTACCACCGCTAAATGCCAGTTGGCCAGAAGTGGCAACTGGACTGCCACTGAGGTATTCGACTTGAGTGTACTCACAGGTGATGCAAGGCTGAAAGTTCCGGCAACTGTATCCATTCCAAAAGAGCAGGCCAGTGTCTATTTCTATCTGACCGTTGAAAACAATGAGTTGCTGGACAACGATTCTCATTTCACCATTCAGGCGTCAGGCAATGGCTATGAAGCCGTAACTGGTGATGTGACTATTGAAGATGACGAACTGCCTGCCATAGTAACCACCGTTTCGAAGAATAGCGTATCAGAAGGCGAGACATTCCAACTGACGGTTACCATTCCCCGTCAGTCTGATACAGATGTGGTCATCGGACTGAGAGCGGAATATCCCAAGCGATTTAGCCTGCCCTCTTCAGTGACTATTCCTGCCGGCGAAACATCTGCCACGGTAACGGTAACAGCGGTGGATGATGACCTGCCAAGTTTGGAACTGTCAAATGCTTTCACAGCGTCTGCGGCTGGTTATACAGAAGGTCAGGCAATTGTTATCCTGAGCGATGATGATATACCTGCCCTGGAGCTAACGCTGACTCCAAGTCAGGTGTCTGAAGGTGCAGGTGTAGCGGCAGTGGCCGGTATTCTTCGCCGTACAGGAAAGACCGACAATAAGATTACCGTCAAGTTGACGGATAATGCCAACGGTGGACTCTATTTCGGCAACCGAACACTGGAACTGGCCAAGGGCGTGGAGGAGATCCACTTCAACTTCGGCCCTGTGGACAACGCAAAAGTTGACGGTGACAGGAAATACACCATCACTGCTGCTGTCTGGGTGTCTTCATGTAACTGCAGTGCTTCTGGAGAGTCTGCGGGTAGTGTTACGGCAGACTTGGAGGTGTTTGACGATGATGGTGCTACGCTCAGTGTCACATCATCGGTTAGCACAGTAAAAGAAGGTGGAAAGACGACGCTGACGGTGACGCGCAACACGGCTTCCGACAAGGCCTTGACGGTGACCCTAAGCAGTGACTACGATGACAATCTGACATACAGCCATACGGTGACCATACCTGTCGGCCAGAAATCAGAGATTGTAGAAGTAACTTCAAAGGCAAACGATATAAGTGGCGATTCCCATACCGTTGTCTTTACGGTGACTGCTGATGGCTACAGTTCCGGAACTTGCTATCTGATGATTACCGACCAGACCCTGCCCGATGCACGTATCAGCAGTATGACAGCCGATAAGCAAGAAACTACGGTCGGCGATGAGGTCAAACTCAATCTGGTTGTGTCAAACGATGGTGCGGCAGAGTTGCCTGCAGGAGTTGCTGTCAAAATTTACCACCGGGGAGAGTCTGCGGCCATTACAACGCTTTACACACGAAATGCGATTGCCGTAGGAGAATCAGAAACACTGGTGAAATCCATTGTGCTGCCTAATACTGTCGGGGAGCAGAGGTTCTATGCCGTTGTCAATGAAGCACATAAGGTAGAAGAATTATCATATACAAATAACACATCACCTGAAGTGGTCATTAGCACAATCGCTCCATTTACAGTAACAGTGAATACGGATAAGAATATTTATCAGCAAGGGGACAAGGTCCATATTACAGGCCAACTGACAGGCAAAAACACAAGTGATACGGATATAGACCTCTATGTTATCAACGAGGGTGCACGTCAAGTAAAAACAATAAAGACCGATGCACAAGGCTCCTTCTCGTACGAATGGGAACTCTATGCTTTGCAGTCTGGTCATTTCTCTGTAGGAGCCTGCTATCCTGATGAAGGTCTGAAGACGGAGATGGCCGCTTTTGATGTCTATGGCCTTCGGCGGACTAACAACGAATATGTAAAGTGCGATGTTGATAATGGCACTACATTCACAGGCAATCTGAATATCATGAATCCAGGCAACCTTGATTTAACAGGGGTTACTGTTGATATACTGTCAGTTCCAAATAACTGTGAGGCTTCCTTCTCCGTTCCCCCGACAATTGCTGGTGGAGAAACGGTAAAGGTGTCTTATTCTCTGAAGGGCCTTGCACCTTCCTCTGAAGTCAAGTGGGACGAGATCAAAGCTCAGGTCAAAACGGCAGAGGGCGCGTTGCTTGACATCTCGCTCTACTATTATTGCAGGAATACCACTGGAAAAATAGAGCCGCTCACCAAGAAGATAAACACGACGATGACTAAGGGAAAATCGCGTGAATATACCCTGCAAGTCGTCAATACAGGTCGTGGAAACACAGGGAATATCACGTTGTCTCTTCCTGAATTCATAAAATCATTGGCAGGCAATAATCTACCTTCTTTAGATCAGAATGACACGCTCACAATCTCATTAAGTTTGACACCAATGGCTACCATGCAGCTGAATGTACCAGTAACTGGTCAGCTCGGAATCAACTGTACCAATGGAGACGGAGCGGCTGTAAGTTTCAGCATAACGCCGGTTTCAGAAGAGACAGGAACACTTACTATTGATGTTTGCGATGAATACACTTACTACACTAATGAGTCCCCGCATGTGTCTGATGCAGAGGTCGTAGTTCGCAATCCCGTCACAGGAGCATTGGTCGCACAAGGCAAGACCGGGGCTGACGGGAAATTCTCCGTTGTCCTGCCTGAGGGCTATTATAATGTCAACGTGGCAGCCGACAAACATGATTCCTATTCCAACAATTTGTGTGTTGACCCAGGTACTGAGACGGTACAGACAGTCAATCTTAGCGTTGAGTCAATTACCGTGGACTGGAAGGTGGAAGAGGTGGAAATCGAGGATGAATATGAGATTATTACCACGGTGAAATATGAGACAAACGTACCAGCTCCTGTAGTAGAATTGATTGTGCCACAAAAGCTTGATGTAGAGTCCTTGGCAGAAGGAGAGTCTTTGGTGTTTACCGCTGTTCTTACAAACAGAGGCTTAATCAAGGCAGAGGATGCAGAGCTTATTCTGCCATCGAACCTGAGTGGTGTTACCCTGGAGCCATTGGCAGAATATCAAGGTCTGACAATAGCTCCTCAGCAGAGTGTCTTTATTCCCGTTAAGTTAACTAGGAATGCTGTTTCTAATGCTAGGAGGCGAGCTGCTGGTTCGGGCTTCTCATGCTCCATTCATACAGTCACCCTTTATTACTGGGACTGTGGAAACGACAGAAAGTGGCATCAGTATGGTGTAGACATACAGATATTTTCTTGTAGCAGGAATTCCTTAAGCCAGTCGAATCCTTCAAATCAAAACACATGGTATCCTGGAGGGCCCAGCGGGCCGGGATCTCCCGGAAGTCCCAGCGGACCTGGTACCAACAACTACACCCATAGTACCAATAACAATAATGTGTCCAAATCAGAAGACAAAGGTTGTGAGCCATGCCAGAACCAGTTCTTAATAGATCTGGTGGATTGTGGATTGCAGTTAGTTCCAGCCTATAGAGTGTTGAAGGCAGTCATTGGCTGTGCTCAAGACTGTATGGGTGCCGTTCAAACATTAAGGAATGCTTCAGCAACACCAGCCAATAAGGCCGGTGCCGTCCTATCTGCAATCACGTCCTGTTCATCTGCTAGACATGCAGGCAGTGGTGATAAGAATGCTACTCGTGAGCAACAACGGACAGAGGCAATAGAGTCTATCCTGGAGACTCTTGGAGGTATAGTGGGCCAAATAGCTCAGGGAGAAGCAGACAAAGTATTCAAATGGGATGGAGTAGTCGAGACATTAGGCAGTCTTGCTTCTAGCCTGACATCTTTGGCTGGTTTTGACTTTGACAATCTGGAACAGATGTTCTGCCCCCTGAAATTGTTTAAGCCTTGTGACAAGGAGGGAAATTCCCAGTCATCAACAGCGAGTGCGAGGAAGAAAGGTTCAAGGCTTGAAGATGGATACCCTTCCTATCTGACAGATTTCCGACGATCTATGTCTTACGGACTGACAGACATGATGGCTCTGACAGGCATGAAGATGGAGGTTTATGGAAACAGACATTGGCTTGAAACAGATCCAGAGTTGCTGTCGGAGTTTATTGCCGATTTCAAATCACTACAATACGGCGACGGCATAATTGCTGAAGAAAAATGGGAGGAACTTGTTTCCAAAGCGCCTTATGGTATTGAGAGGGAGGAAGTTTTAACTTTCTTGATGAGATGGAACAATACCATGACTGATGTTGATTCTGACAATAAGATAGACTTGGATAAGGCTTTGGACTATTATCACGTTATAGAAGTATCCGAGCAGGAAGTCATCAAGATAGGGTATAGTGGCATTGACGAGTGTATTGAGAAAGAGTATGAGAAAGCTCACGAAAATCTGTCACAGGCAAATTCCTCCGTATGCGCTTCCGTTACCCTGCAGTTCAAACAGACGATGGTTATGACACGTCAGGCATTCCGAGGAACACTCACCGTATTCAACGGCAATGAGACGACAGCGATGACGGATATGAAGTTGACACTGAACGTAAACAGTTCAACAGGCCAGGTGGCTACCGCTCACGAATTCCAGATCAATGCAGAGTCGCTGGACGGCTTCACTGGTGAACTGGACTTGACGAGTGGCTGGTCATTGGCTGCCAACGAGACTGGTACGGCAACGATACTCTTCATCCCGACGAAGTATGCTGCTCCTACAGAGCCAGTGGACTATTCGTTCGGAGGTACGCTGAGTTATGTGGATCCGTTTACCGGGTTGGAGGTGACTCGCGAACTCTATCCTGTCACCCTGACAGTGAAGCCATCTCCAGAACTCGACCTGACTTACTTTATGCAGCGTGACATTTATGGTGACGATGCGCTGACACTCGACGTGGTGGAGCCTATGGAACAAGCCGAATTCGCCCTCCTTATTAATAATAAAGGTAATGGCGATGCCACGAATGTGCGGATGGTGACACAGCAACCTGAGATTATCGACAATGAGAAGGGTCTCTATATCGACTTCGAGATTGTCAGTTCACAGGTAAATGGTGGTGATGCCAACCTTGCGTTCGGCAAGTCCATTGCCAATGACTTCGGCACCATTCCCGCCCACTCTCAGGCTTATGCCCAGTGGTGGCTGACGAGTACGTTGCTTGGTCACTTCACTGAGTACGACGTGCAGGCCAACCACGTGACCAGCTACGGTAATGAAGACCTGTCACTTTTGGGTGACGTGACCATTCATGAACTCATCCACAGTCTTGACCTGTCTGACGATGGTAACAAGATGGTTGGATTCTTGGTGAACGATATCACCGACTCTGAAGACCTTCCCGACATGCTATACCTGTCGAATGGAGAGGTGGAGAATGTTTCTGTGGCTACGTCTACTCAGATTGCAAAGTCTTCAACCACGGACTACCAGATGACTGTTACGCCCTCTGCATCAGGATGGACTTACGGTAGCATTCTGGATCCCACCTACGGTATGGCCACTCTGAAGAAGATTGTACGCCAGAGCGACGGTAAGGAAATCAATTTGCGCAACTTCTGGCAGACCGACCGTACCCTTCGCGATGGTAAGGATCCGCTATATGAATACCGTATTCATTTCGCTGACGAGTTGGCCAGTCAGAGTGCGGAGACTTACATCCTCACCTTTGACCCGCTACCTAATGTGGTGCTGACCGTCGCCTCTCTCGAGGGCATTCCCGAAGAAGGAACAGTGGCTATTGCGCCTGTCGACGAGGTAACTGTTCACTTCAACAAGGAGATCCAGGCGGAGACTTTCTCGGGTGATGACCTGACATTCGCCGTCCAAGGCAAGAAACAGGACACGAGCCTGATTAATATCTCAACCAGCGATAACAAGTCGTTTAAACTCGACCTGAGCCAATTAAATGAACAGTGTGGAAACGGCTATTACACGATGAGTATTCAGACAGCAGATGTGACCGATACTGAAGGTTACCAGGGTAAAGTCGGCAAACAGGCTGGCTGGATAATGTTCCGAGACGGTCTGGTGCAACTGCTCACGTCTGCCTGGCCGGAGAAGTCGGGAGAGGTTGTTCGTAAGCCAGCATCCGCAGGTGTACGCACCCGTTCTGGCGATACACCTGATGATAACACGGCTGAATACGGCTCTACCGTTATCCTGCAGGCAACGCCTAACACAGGCTATGAATTTGCCAATTGGACCATGAATGGCGAAGTGGTCTCTAATGAGCCGGAATTCGAGACGAAGGCCATAGGCGACATGGACATTGTGGCCAACTTTACCAAGAAATCGTATATGGTAAATGTGGGAACAGAAAGTGAGGGCGGCTCTGTAACAGGTATGGGTACTGGACTCTATGAATACGAGACAAAGGTAGAGTTGGCAGCCGTTTCCGATGAAGATTATACCTTCAAGAGATGGATGGTGAACGGAACACCGGTAGAGGGCGGCAATAGTGTGTTGAGCATTGACATTGACAAGGCACTCGACATTAGGGCTGAGTTCACGCGCGAGTATTTCCGGCAGACGATGACAATGGCCAGAGGTTGGAACTGGATTTCCAGTTACTTGAGTGATCCCCTGAAGGTGGATAACCTCTCGACATACGTGAATCGCATTGTTGGTCAGACAGAAGAGTTGGTCAACGATCCTGAGTATGGACTTGTAGGTAATATCAGTGAATTGGAAGTCGGCAAGACCTATAAGATAGAGGCCGCAAGAGTATTCACCAACACGTTCCGAGGTCGCCTCTTCAATGTAACTGCATCCCCCATCAATGTGCATCAGGGCTGGAACTGGATGGCCTATCCCTATCAGGTGCAGGCAACAGTCGATGGCATCATTGCTAATGCAGAGGATGGTGACTACATTGTGTCACAAACTGGTTTCTGCGAATATGCTGACGGCAGTTGGGAAGGAACGCTCGACACGTTTACCCCAGGCGACGGCTACCTGTATAAGTCAATAAGCCAAAAAGCCCTTGCCTTCAATGAACCAGGGTATGGTCAAGGCTCTTCTGTACGTATGAAGGCTGTCCGTCACAATGAGACCGGTGTCGATATTCATCGCTATCCTAACACAATGAATATAACGGCTCACCTATTCCGTGACGGCATGGAGGTTACATCTGATGATTACTGCATCTACGCATTTGCCGATCAAGAACTGCGTGGTGTCAGTCAACAAGTGAACCAGAACCACTACTTGACAGTTTACGGTGATAAAGCTGTGGATATCAACTTCATCGCTGAGAATGCCAGAACAGGTGAAACCTTTACTGTAGCAGAGACATTGACATTCCGTAGTGAAACTGTGGGCAGCCGTAAGCGTCCCTTTACCATCAGCATTGGCGATCCTACAGGTATTGACCAGATAAGTGGCAGCGGTCCGATGACGGTCTACAACCTCCAGGGTATTCTTATTAGCCGTGAAGCCACACAGAAGATACTCAGGCAACTACCTCAGGGAGTCTATATTGTGAACGGACGAAAGTGTTACATTAAATAGTTCAGACAATGGAAATGACAAAAAGAATCATCATATTGTGGACGGCTATTCTGCTAAGTGCTCCCTGGGCTATGGCCCAGGCGGGCATTCATTGGCAGTGCAATATCTATGAATTCCAGTATGACATGACACTCTATTTCACTTTAGAAAATGACGATGCGGTCGTTTCTGACTTAGCAGACTATGAGGTGGCTGCCTTTGTCGGAAACGAGTGTCGTGGAGTAGGCAGCATTGAGACGGTCACACCTTCGGGGGGTGGTTCTGTCAAATACGGCTATCTGCGCATAAGGAGTAATGTCACAGAAGGCGAGGAAGTCAGATTTAATGTATACCATATCCCTTCAGGCAACGTGTACCGCATCCCCCAAACAGTGTCCTTTGTTGCCGACGGAAAAGAAGGCTTGCCCAGTTCTCCGTATATGCTTTCATTTACTAAGGTCTTGATGGGTGATGCCAATGGCGACCAGAAAGTAAATGTGAACGATGTGGTGACGACTGTCAACCACATCCTTGAAAGAGAGAACGATGTGTTCGTTTTAGAAGCAGCTGACGTGAATGGCGACAATTTGATCAATGTCACTGACGTAGTTGGTATAGTGAACATTATTCTTGGACGGACTCCATAAAGCAAACAGAATACGAGCTAAAATTGTTATCTAATGAAGAAGTCTTTATTTTTATTCATTGTGCTGCTGGCCGTAAGTATCATGCGGGCGGGGGTAGTGACCGAGCAACAGGCACTACAGAAGGCACAGCAATGTCTGGTGTGATAATATGACAATAACGGTCAAGAGTGAGAACCCGATTTTGATTGATGAGTATGCCTTCTCTGGAGTGTGGGATATAGAAACGAATTGCAAGTTAAGAGTTCCCGTAGGATCGAAGGATGCCTATCTTAATGCCATCGGCTGGAACCGGTTCTTGTCAGACAATGTGACGGAATATGGTAGTGATGTCATTATAGGCGATGCCAATGGCGACGGGAAGGTGAATGTGAATGATGTGGTGACAACGGTTAACCATATTCTTGAAAAAGAAAATACACTCTTCGTCTTTGAGGCTGCTGATGTAAATGAAGACAATGAGATTGATGTGACCGACGTGGTTGGTATTGTGAATATCATTCTTGGTAAGACTAAGACGGCAGGGGCACGCCAGATGGCGAGGCCGTTGGCTGGTGACAATGACCGTCTGCATCTGGCCGACAACGGCAACGCGTCGCTGTCGGTATGCCTCGACAATCAGAGTGAATATGTGGCTGCCCAGTTCGATCTTCGATTAGCAGAAGGACAGACTCTGAAAGCAATCCGTCTGAACAGCAGTAGAAAGAACGGCCACCAAGTGGCATACGCAAAGGTTGGTGACAACTACTATCGTGTGTTGGCCTATGCAATTGGCAATCAGTCTTTCAATGGTCAGCAGGGGGAACTCGTGAGCATTGAGACGTCTGGTAACAGTGCTCAGGTGACTGTTGAGAACATCCTGTTCACAACAAAGCAGATGACCACCATCAAGTTCGCACCGCTACAGTCCACGGTTACAGGTATAGAGGTCATCAGTCAGATGTCCGCTTCTGATATCTATACTGTGGACGGTCGTTTGGTACGAAAGCAGGCTACTTCGACTGAAGGTCTTGAAAAAGGGATTCATATTATTAATCATAAAAAAGTAATTGTAAAATGAGACTAAAAAAAATGTTATTCATAATGGCCTTGCTCACAATGGTGGGCAGGGCATCGTCGCAGGTTAGTTTCAGTGTTGATCCTGTAACAATTGCGGCAGGAGAAAATGAGAAAGAGCTAAGTATTAACGTGAACTTGATGGGAACGTATAAGGCTTGCCAGTTTGACTTGATCTTACCTGAAGGCGTGTCTATTCGTTATGATGAAGAAGATAATGAAAAGATCTTACGGGTAGGTTTTGTGAAGTTAGGCGTAAACGAAGACCATACTGTTGCTTCAAGCAACCCAGAAGTAAACAAGTATCGTTTTGTCGTAAGTTCTCTAAATAACAGAAACTTGACGACTGGAGAACGCGGGTTTTTGACTATAACTTTACAAGCAGATGCTAATGCCGCACTAGGCGTGAAAACGGCCAAAATAATCGATGGTATATTCTCTATCAGTGATACCGAAAGCACTGAGCCTGATGACTATGAGTTTAACATCACTGTTCAAAGTTTGCCAACAGTGACATTGAACGTGTCGCTGAATCCGTCGAACTTTACTTACGACGGTAGTGTTCAGACACCTACCGTGACCGTAACCGCCGCTGACAATACGACTATCACAGAAGCCGACTACGAGTTGAGTGGTGACCTCTCGGCTACCAATGCCGGCACCTATACCATCACGGCTACGCCTAAGGGCAACTACTCGGGCAGTGCTGTTTCGGCCAACTGGAGTATTGAGGCAAGCACCACGATAGATGATAATGGCAACACTATCACTGAGGACGGTATCAATGTGACGCTTGAGAGTGCTTCAAACAATGGCATTGCTGAAGATGGTGGATTGACGGTTCTTGGTGATATCACGCAGATTTCCAATACGGCATTCAGCAGTATTGATAAGAGCGGTGTGGAGTATGTGGATCTTTCGAAAACTAAAGTTTCTGGCGTTACTGTGGATCGTCAGAGTGGTGTATTCGATGGTTTCTCTGACAACACGATTATCTATGTGCCCAGCGGCAATACGGCTGCTACCGGTGAAACCAATGTAGTGGTTGACGGAACCTGTCAGGAACTGAACCTGTCGGAGGGCCAGGGGATGGTAATTCCCACAGGATTCACGGCGTCTAAAGTTACTTACGCTCGACCGTTGACAGTAGAAAAGGCTAGCACCTTCTGTCTGCCTTATAGCCTGACATCAGATGAAACGTTAGGCTTCTATGAGTTGTCTAGTTCAACAGCCGACGCCCTCATATTCAGTGAAGTGACATCAACTAAGCCTAATAAGCCTTACCTCGCTATCCCCAAAATAGCAGGAGCAACATTTGGCAAGTCGATATCTACCGTCATCAGCAGCAATAAGAATCTCGATGGTGCAGAGCAGAGTATTACAGGCTTTACAATGATTGGCACAATGAAGGCCATAAGTCATGCAGATGCCCTAAATAAGTTTATTCTGCAGGATGATAATAAATGGCATCAGGTAACCAGTGCGAGTGCTACTGCAGCAGCCATTGGTGCTTACAGAGCCTTTATCGAGAGGACCGCACCGGGTGGTTCTGCACGGCAGTATTCCGTTGCAGTTGATGCTGATGGCACCACGGCTATCAAGACGCTCCAAACGATTGATGTTGATGGCACTGAACGTTGGTATGACCTGAACGGTCATCGACTGCAGGGTAAGCCAACTCAAAAGGGAACCTATATCGTGAATGGTAAGAAGGTGGTAAAATAGTCAATAAAATTAAACAGAAAGATGAAAAAGAAGTATATCACTCCTGCAATAGAGTCACTCAGCCTCGACACAGATTGTTTTTTGCTGAACTACAGCACTGGATTTGGCGATGACCCTGCTGACAATCCTGCTAATGCTCGTGAAACATCATTCTTTGATGAAGATGACGAATTTTAGCATACTATCAGGAAAACGGTAGTAACACGAGCGTCTATAGTAACAGCAGTTATAACTCATCTTAGGGTTGTAACTGCTGTTTCTATTAATGGCTCTGACTGCCTATAAGTGGCGTTACGCACCTTGCTATATGAAACAGATGTAAAGTAAAACCATATATATTGCTCGGCAAAACCATATATATTGCTCGGCAAAACAATAGGTATTGCATGTAAGCATTTCTTCTCAGACGATCAAAACATTGAGGCGATTATTTCATCGAACTATGTTTTCTACCCTTTCCTTATTGCTCACCGCAGATGAGAGTAAAAGCAATAAAGAGTCAACACATGAGCGAATAACAATTGAGCATCATCGGTGGGCAACACGGCAATGTATTCATGAAGATTATGGAACAAGCCATAGACGTCTGTTTTCCCCTTCAGAATATACGCCATATTAGCGAAAGTAAGATACGAGGCAGAAAGGCTCACTGTTCCATTTTTCCCATGCTGCAAAAGTTGCTCGGCATCGTCGCCATATTCATGGCCCAGTGCATAATCCACCAGGATGTTCGTGTCGAGGAATACGCGTTTCATCGGCTTAACAGTGCTTTAAGACGTGGGTCACTTTCAATCTCATCCTCTGTGAACGATGCGCAGCCACTCCATTTTCGGATATCTGATGATACAGGAATCGTCTTATACGGCTTCTTTGTACTTGCCACGACTTTTGTCTTTTTGGCAGGTGTCAGCGTCTTCACGAAAGTTAGCACTTTTTTCAGCATACCCTCATCTTCAGCAATGATGCTCAGTTCGCGAAGCAGTTCCGCATTCAATTGTAGTGTCGTCATAATCCTAACATGTTTGATTCTTGGGTGCGAAGATAAGCAAATTATTCGAATAAACTATATTTGAATCAAATAGAAACAGTAGACGCGTATGAAACGAAGTAAACTCTTAACCATTCCGCGGGCGGCATTCATCTTTTTTGCCCATGGAGGCAGCCACTGTTCTGTCAGTTCCTGAAAGATATGGTCAGAACGGTCATTATAGCAAGGCGCAAAGGTAAGTCATTTGCCTTAAAAGAACATCATCGGAAGAGAATTCTTCCGTTTCTGGGCAAGTTCGTTCTTCATTCGCTCAATGGCGGTCTTAAAAAAGAACGCGACAAGAAATTCGTCTGAGCCTTCTATCCTAATCTGTTTCAAGGCAGAGATATATTCTGCACGGTCCTTCAGTTCAATAATCAGCAGCGGATGACCTGCCCTAAGCAGGAGGAAATTGGAGAGCAGGCGACCAGTCCTGCCATTACCATCACGGAACGGATGCAGATACTCATAATACCCGTGCCATTTGGCTGCGACTATCAAGGGATGCTGTCCGCTGCAGAACGCCCTCTCTGTTGATGCCATCAACGACGGCACGCGGGCAATCAAGGTTTCGTGATCGCCAAACACGGTATCGCCGGCAGACATATCCTCTGTGGTATATTCTCCTGCGATGGCACCGGGGGCACGATAACTAATGGTGTGTTCTGTCACCAAACGGTTCACCTCTTTTAAGAGTGTTTCATCGAAGGGCATGTCAAGATGACTTGCTATATAGTCGAAAGCCCGGAAATGGTCAGCCATCTCTATACATTCCAGCAGCGAATGTCCCACGGGAATCATTGCCATTCCCTGTTCGCGAAGGATTCTTGTGTCATCGACGGTAAACGAATTCCCCTCAATGGCACAGGAATGGGCAGAGAACAAAATCTCGTTATATTCCATCCACTGCTCTTTACTCATCCTGTCGGCAATCTTCTCCTGATACTCCGGCCTGACGGACTCGTATTCCTCAATCTCTTTCTCAAACATCGGGGCAAAGATAGAGATTATTATTTGAATGACAAAGAAAAAGACAAGAAATCTGAGGCAAAGATACGAAGAATTTGTATCTTTGCAGCCGAAATGAATATCCGTGACCGTCAGATACTGAAGATAGCGCTGCCGTCGATTGTGTCGAACATCACCGTGCCGCTGCTGGGGATGATCGACGTGGCCATCGTGGGCCACATGGGGAGCCCTGTGTATATCGGGGCGGTGGCCGTGGGCTCGATGATCTTCAATCTCGTCTACTGGCTCTTCGGCTTCCTGCGGATGGGCTCCAGCGGACTGACGTCACAGGCTCTCGGGCGGCGCGACCTGTCAGAAGTGGCAAGACTGCTGGTGCGCTCAGTGGCGATAGCGCTGGGCATCGCCCTGCTGCTGATAGTGCTGCAACTGCCGCTCAAGTGGCTGATGATGTGGCTGATAGGCCCCACGCAGGATGTCGTGCCCTATGCCGATACCTACTTCCACATCGTCGTCTGGGGTGCCCCTGCCGTGCTGGGGCTCTACAGTCTCTCCGGCTGGTTTATCGGGATGCAGAATACGCGCATCCCGATGCTGATCTCCATCGGGCAGAACGTCGTCAATATCCTGGCAAGTCTCACGCTGGTCTACGGGCTGGGGCTGAAGATAGAGGGTGTGGCTCTGGGGACGGTCATTGCGCAGTATGCGGGATTCATCGTGGCGACAGGGTTGCTTTGGAGATATTATGGCCGGATATTCCGTGATCATGGCGACGCATGCGTGGCACGGCTGTTCCGAGGGTTGCGGCCCTTCTTCTCCATCAATCGCGACATCTTCCTCCGTACGCTCTGTCTGGTAGCCGTGAACCTCTATTTCACATCGGCAGGAGCGCGGCAAGGCGCCGTCATCCTCTCGGTCAACACGGTGATGATGCAACTCTATCTCTTCTTCTCCTATTTCATGGACGGCTTCGCCTATGCCGGCGAGGCCCTGTGCGGCAGGGCTTATGGCGCTTGCAATGCTTCGGCCTTCAGGGAGACGCTCCGCAGGCTCTTCGGATGGATGGCAGTGGTGACGACCGTCTACACCTTATTGTATATGTTAGGCGGACCGTGGATTGTCAGTATCCTCACTGACGAACCTCAGGTGCTTGAGGTCTCACGCGACTATCTCTTCTGGGTCTGGCTCATCCCTGCGGCGGGTGCCGTCGCCTTTATCTGGGACGGTATCTTCGTTGGCATCACAGCCACCCGTGGAATGCTGGTGTCATCATTCATTTCGGCCCTATTGTTCTTTGCCGTCTATTGGATGAGTGTTGGCTTGCTTGGCAATCACGGGCTTTGGCTGGCGCAGATTGTCTACCTTGCCATGCGTGGTATCGTGCAGACGGTCTGGTATCGTGAAAAACTGAAAAACAATGACTTACTTGGGTAATTTCTTTGTCGTTTCGCTAAAAAGCACTAACTTTGCAGCCGATATTCAATCATAACTAATAATATGCTTATTATGAACTATAAGAAGATCATTAGTCTGACAGTGCTGATACTGTCGATGTCGGCTACGGCATTAGCCAAGAGTTGGATAGACATGACAAGCCAGTTGCTCAGGAATCCGGGCTTCGAGGGTAACGACCAGACGGGCTGGACGTGGGAGAGCAATGCCGGTTCGCAGACGGCACGCTGCGACTGTATGGAGTTCTGGAACGGCACGTTCAACATCCGCCAGACGGTGAAGGACCTGCCCAAGGGCAGGTATCGCCTGAGTGTGCAGACCTACTACCGTGTGGGTGACAACTGGTGGGCCTATGATGCGCATCGGAACGGCACAGAGAATATCACGGCATATATGTATGCCGGCAAGGCCTCGCAGAAACTGGTGAGCATCTATTCCGAGCCGCTCACCAGAGACGTGGGCAACTGCTATGAAAACGGTGGTAAGTACTTCCCTAATGCGATGGAGTCGGCCCGCATCTTCTTCGATGAGGGCAAATACTGGAACACGATGGAGTTTGAGGCTGAGGGCACTGTCGATATCGGCTTGCGTTGCAGTGAAGCCGAAGGCTCCAACTGGTGCATCTTCGACAATTTCAAGTTGGAGTTCTACGGCGATGTGGTCAGCGTGAGCAGTATTGAGGTCACCGGCGACAAGAAAGAACTGATAGTCGGCGAGACAGCCAGGTATCAGGCAAAGGTGCTGCCAGCCGACGCCACCAGGCCTTGGGTTGTCTGGACGACGGACAATGAGGCCGTGGCTACCGTCGATCAGGATGGCGTGGTGAGAGCGGTCGGCGAGGGTACTGTCTCCGTAGTGGCGACGGCCACTGACGATTCCGGCACGAAAGGCTCGCTGACGCTGACGGTGGTGCGCCGTCAGGCCACTGCCAGTTCGCTGGTCATCAATGAGGTGATGGCCTCGAATGTCGATGAGTTTATCAGCCCGGCCTTCAACTTCGACGGCTGGATAGAACTCTATAACCCCACCAACCTTGCCGTGAGTCTGGAGGGCCTCACCATCAGCGACACGGCCAACGAGCAAGGCCCCTGGCGCATGTCGGCCGATATGGGCATCATCCCTGCAGGGGGATTCCGCGTGATCTGGTTCGACAGCCATGACATCGCTCCCCAGAACGTCCCCTTCAAACTGGATACTGATGGTGGTACCATTGTCATCGCTGATGAATCGGGCACGGTGATAGCCGAGCAGAGTTATCCCGCCAGCAAGGAGCGCGTGAGTTATGCCCGCCGGCAGGACGGCTCGGGCGACTGGGGGCTGACGGCACAGGCCACCCCCGGTGCCTCAAACGTCGGGGTGGCGTTTGCCAGCGAGCAGTTGGCAGCACCGGAGGTGAATGTCCCGTCGAAACTCTTCACCGGCTCGCTGAGCGTCAGCGTCACCATCCCTGCCGGATGCACCCTGCGCTATACCACTGACGGCACGCTGCCCACGCTGACCAATGGCCAGACAAGCAGCAACGGAAACTTTACCGTCACCAAGAGCAGCAGTTACCGCTTCCGCCTGTTTGCCGACGGCAAACTGCCCTCCCGTGTCACGACGCGTTCCTATATCAAGCGTGATAAGAACTATACATTGCCCGTCATCTCGGTCGTGACGGACCCCGACTTCCTGTACAGCACGGAGATTGGCGTGATGGAGAAGGGACCCAACGGGAAACCGGGTAATGGACAAGATGACAAGTGCAACTGGAACATGGACTGGGAGCGACCCGTGAATTTCTCCTATCTGACTGCCGACGGCAACATGGCATTCAATCAGGACGTGAACCTGGAGATGTGCGGCGGATGGAGCCGGGCCTGGACTCCCCACTCCTTCAAGTTGAAGGGCAACAAGGAACTGGGCGGCAACAAGAACCTGGACTATCCCTTCTTCAGTCAGAAGCCTTATATCCGCAACCGCACCCTGCAGATCCGCAATGGTGGCAACGACACGCAATGCCGCTTCAAGGACCCTGCCCTGCAGTATATGATGATGACTTCCGGCATCGACATCGACTGCCAGAGTTATCAGCCCGTGCATGAGTTCATCAACGGTAACTATGTCGGTGTGCTGAATATGCGCGAACCCAACAACAAGCACTTCGTCTATGCCAACTACGGATGGGACGACGAGGTGATCGACCTGTTTGAGATGTCGCCGGTATATGGCTATGTGCAGATGTGCGGCACGCCAGACGCCTTCGATGAACTGGTGGACGTGCTGGCAGCCGATGCGGCCAACAGCGATACCTATGCAGAGATCTGCCGCCGGCTCGACATCGATGCCTATGCCAACTATATGGCAGCCCAGATGTATCTGGGAGGTACTGACTTCCCGCAGAACAATGTCAAGGGCTTCCGATATCGCGACGGTGGTAAGTTCCGCTTCGTGATGTTCGACCTCGACTTTGCTTTTAATGCCAACGACCAAGGCGGTGCTTTTACGGCATTCTTCAACAAGGAGAATTATCTGTTTGACCCGATAAGCCCATCTTCATCTGTTCCACGGCTTAGAGACCGCATCCGTTTTGTCACCCTGTTCAAGAACATGCTGCAGAATGCCGACTTCCGCCGCCAGTTTATCGATGCCTATTGCCTGATGGGCGGTAGTGTGTTTGAGAAGACGCGTGCCACGCAGATTGTCAATGAACTGCTGAACCGCGTGGAGCCGGCCATGAATCTGGAGACTGTGTGGAACTGGTGGGGCGAATCGAAGGGGTCGGCTGCAAATACGGCTAATGACGTGAAGAATAACCTGAACAACCGCCTCAGCCGTGCTATCTCCGACCTGCGTAAAGATGGCCGGATGCAGTTGTCAACTGTGGCTCAGCGTGTCATTCTGAAGAGCGACACGGAGGGAGCCTCCCTTTTCATCAACGGACAGAAGGTGCCGACAGGTAAGTTCGACGGTCAGTTGTTTGCGCCGGTCACGCTGCGTGCCCAGGCTCCGGCTGGCTACGTCTTCCTCAATTGGGTCAGCAATAGTGGCACTGTCTACAATGACGCGGAAATGCCGTTGCCGTCGGGCAGCGTCAATCTGACGGCCCACTTCAAGGCTCTGACGGCTGATGAGCGGCTGGCAAATGGCATCATGCCTGTTCGTATCAACGAGGTGAGCGGTGCCAACGACAGTTATATCAGCGACTATGCCAAGAAGGACGACTGGGTGGAACTCTATAATACCACCGACGAGCCCGTCGACGTGGAGGGTATGTATCTGACTGACAATCTCAATAAGATGGAGAAGTATCAGATTACGAAGGGCAGCACCAAGGCTAACACCGTCATCCCTGCCCATGGCTACCTGATCGTCTGGTGCGACAAGCGCGAGACGACTGACAAGGGACTGCACGCCTCATTCAAGATCAGCGACGATGGCGGTTCTGTGGCTCTGACGGCAGCCGATAAGAGTTGGACGGACATCATCGACTACAGTGCCCACGATGCCACTACAACCGTTGGCCGCTTCCCTGACGGTACGGCTGATGTGTATAAGATGAACGTGCCCACGATTGCAGCCAGCAATGTCAAGACCAGTTATATGACGGCAGTCAGTCAGACGAACGGCTCGACGGATATCCGCACCGTCTCGAAGGATGCCGACAGCGAGTTGCGTCTCTGCTACGGTTCTGGACTGCTCGTCCTGAGCAGCGATACCGCCAGGCGCGTCACTGTCAGTATCTATACGCCGGGTGGCCAGTTGGTAGAGGAGGGCACTGTCAGTCTTACTGGCAGCGGTGCGCATTACGACGTGTCGCATCTGCCTTCCGGTTTCTATGTGGCCCACGCTTCAGGCGAGAATGGCTCGCACGCAAACTGCAAGTTTATGAAATGATAATTTTACTTAAAACAGTTAAATAATACTAAATATGGAGGTTTTCCGGTTTCTCCCTTCTCGTTTCTCGTTTAATCGTCGTACCTTTGCAGTCCGATTTGGGGAGAGTCTTAGAATCCCCGTTAAGATATTGTGTGAATAGCGGCGTCTTTGGCCGGGCGAAGCGGTTCGTGAATCAGTGTCTCTGGTATCCGCCCGATGTGGGATTCGTCCCCACGGGAACGCTCGTTAGACTTGCAGCCGGGAGTTAGACCTCGGATGTGGGTTTATGTGCGTACATTAATTAATAAGTTAAACTGTTTTTTAGTAGTAAAATTAAAAATGAACACTTTAAGTTACAAGACTATTTCCGTGAACAAGGAAACAGCAAAGAAGGAGTGGGTGGTGATTGATGCCACCGACCAGGTTGTTGGTCGTCTCGCTTCTAAGGTAGCCAAACTGATTCGCGGAAAGTACAAGCCAACTTTCACCCCGCACGTTGATTGCGGTGACAATGTGATCCTTATCAATGCCGATAAGGTGGTATTTACTGGTAAGAAAGAGACCGATAAGGT
This sequence comes from uncultured Prevotella sp., assembly GCA_947167845.1. Classification (GTDB taxonomy): domain Bacteria; phylum Bacteroidota; class Bacteroidia; order Bacteroidales; family Bacteroidaceae; genus Prevotella. The sequence goes on from CAMVJQ010000004.1 coordinate 65,100, forward strand.
CTACACCCGCTACACAGGTTATCCCGGTGGTCAGCGCTTCCAGACGCCTGCTGAACTTCGCAAGCGCAACGGTGGCGTGGAGAAGTTCCTCCGTCACGCTGTTAAGGGTATGCTGCCGAAGGGTCCTCTGGGCCGCAGCCTGCTGAACAACCTCTATATCTACGAGGGTACAGAACATCCGCACGAGGCTCAGAAGCCAAAGGCAATTGATATTAACCAGTATAAATAATAAGGAAAGATGGAAGTAATTAACGCAATAGGTCGTCGTAAGAGCTCAATTGCCCGCGTTTATGTTACTGAGGGTACAGGCAAGATCACGATCAACAAGAAGGATTTAGAAGTTTATTTCCCGTCAGCTATCCTGCAGTATGTGGTGAAGCAGCCGCTGAACCTGCTGGAGGTCGCTGAGAAGTATGACATCAAGGCCAACCTCGACGGTGGTGGTTTCACAGGCCAGAGCCAGGCTCTCCGCCTCGCTATCGCCCGCGCTTTGGTGAAGATCAACGAAGAAGACAAGAAGAAGCTGAAGGATGCAGGTTTCATGACACGTGACAGCCGTGAGGTAGAGCGTAAGAAGCCAGGTCAGCCGAAGGCACGTCGTCGCTTCCAGTTCAGTAAGCGTTAATCCCGTTGGGAAACTGAACAGTTTAGTATCTAAACCCGTTGGATTCCTCTGGACTACCATTGGGCTGATTCAGACTAGAATTAAAAAGAAAGTAAACAAAATTAAAAAGAAAGAATCAAAATGGCAAGAACAAATTTTGACCAATTGCTCCAGGCTGGTTGTCACTTCGGCCACCTGAAGCGTAAGTGGAACCCCGCAATGGCTCCCTACATCTATACCGAGCGTAACGGTATTCATATCATCGACCTGCACAAGACAGCCGCCAAGATCGACGAGGCTGCCGATGCACTCAAGCAGATTGCCAAGAGTGGCAAGAAGATCCTGTTCGTCGCTACTAAAAAACAGACAAAGGAAGTGATTGCAGAGAAGGCTACCAGCGTGAATATGCCTTATGTCATCGAGCGCTGGCCGGGCGGTATGCTCACCAACTTCCCTACAATCCGTAAGGCCGTGAAGAAAATGACGAACATCGACAAGTTGATGAACGACGGTACATACGGTAACCTCTCAAAGCGCGAGTTGCTGCAGATTACCCGTCAGCGCGCCAAGTTGGAGAAGAACCTCGGTTCCATCGCCGACCTGACCCGTCTGCCGAGCGCCCTGTTCGTGGTTGATGTACTGAAGGAGCAGATTGCCGTCCGCGAGGCCAACCGTCTGGGTATCCCCGTGTTCGGTATCGTTGATACCAACTCTGATCCCAACAATATCGACTTTGTGATTCCTGCTAACGACGATGCTAAAGACAGCGTAGAGGTTATCCTGAACGCTTGCTGCAGCGCTATCGCAGAGGGACTCGAGGAGCGTAAGGCTGAGAAGGCTGACGAGAAGGCTGCCGACGCTCAGGCCGAGGCTGACGAGGAAGAGGCAAAGCCGCGCCGCCAGCAGGCCCGCAAGGCCCGCAAGGAGGCTGAGGCTCCCGCCGAGGAGGCCGCTCCTGCTGAGGCAGAGGCTCCTGCCGCCGAGTAATCTAAGCCCCTAAGTTAGGGGGATGGGGGTCTGAACAAGCGCAGGCCACCTGCTCCCTAACTCAACATCAAGCATAACAATCAAATTTAAAAGGTCTGGTTCCCGCTTGTTCAGACCCCCATCCCCCTAACTTAGGGGACTAAAATTATGGCAATTTCAATTGACGATATCAAGAAACTTCGCGCAATGACCGGTGCTGGTCTGGCTGACGTGAAGAAGGCTCTCACCGAGGCAGAGGGCGATTTCGACAAAGCCAAGGAACTGCTCCGTGAGCGTGGACTGGCTATCGCTGCCAAGCGTAGCGACCGTGAGACATCTAATGGTTGTGTACTCGTAAAGAGCGTGGATGGCTTCGCTGCCATGATCGCCCTGAAGTGCGAGACTGACTTCGTGGCTAACGGTGCCGACTTCATCGCTTTGACCCAGAGCATCCTCGACGCTGCCGTCGCTGCCAAGGCGAAGGACATTGAGGCTGTAAAGGCACTCGACATCAACGGCCAGACGGCCCAGGAGGCTGTCACACAGCGTTCTGGTATCACTGGTGAGAAGATGGAACTCGATGGCTACCTGACACTCGAGGGTGAGAACATCGAGGTGTACAACCACATGGGTAAGAACACCCTGTGCACCATGGTTCAGACCAACAAGCCCGCCCCTGAGCAGGGTCACCTCGTGGCTATGCAGGTGGCTGCCATGAAGCCTGTGGCACTCGACAAGGAGAGTGTCGATCAGAAGATTCTCGACGAGGAGTACAAGACTGCTGTCGAGAAGACAAAACTGGAGCAGGTTGAGAAGTATGTGGAGATGAAGATCAAGAAGGCCGGCATCAACCCCAACCTCGTTGACTCAGAGGATCACATCGAGAGCAACATGGCCAAGGGCTGGCTGACACAGGCTCAGGCTGACGAGGCCCGTAAGATCATTGCCGAGGCAAAGGTCGAGGGTGAGGCTCAACTGAAGATGCCTATGATCGAGAATATCGCCAAGGGTCGCGTACAGAAGTTCCTGAAGGAGAACTGCCTGGTAGACCAGGAGTTCCAGTTCGGCGACGGCGACAAGGCAACTGTCTCTCAGTGGCTCGCCAAGCAGGACAAGGACCTGAAGATTGTCGACTTCAAGCGCTTCACGCTCGTTGCAGACTAACCTTTCAGTAGTGATTATAAAGAAAATCGGCATTGCTTTCGCAGTGCCGATTTTTTATTGCCTATTTCTTATTGGCAGCCTCTACCTCTCGAATACAGTTCAATGCATTCAGTGTGCGAGGATAGCCGATAAAGGGAAGATTAGACGAGATGACGGCGATGAGAAAGTCTTTATCGTTGCCTACATGATAGTTGCCGGCGATATGGCCCTTCAACTGGGTCTCGCATCCACCTTGGGCAGCAAGGAAGCAGAAGGTGATCAGTTCGCGCATCTTCAGATTTAACCCTGTGCGTGTATAGTAGTCGCCGAAACAGTTGTCGGCCAGCCAGTGGTTGATATGCCGACTGTCCTCTGGACCCGACTTCCAGAAGTCGCGCATGCCCTCGCCAAAACAGCCAATCTGTGCCTGAGTGCCGGCTTCGCGGCGATTCTCCATTGTGGTCTGTGCCTGAGCGGGCAAGGGTAGGGTGATGCCTTTTGCTGAGAGGACGTCATTGGTGGCTGTCAGAAACGGACGGACACGGCCCAGTCCCAGATAGGCTGTGGCCTGATACACAATCTCTTTCACCTCAACAGGCGTCACGCCATTGCTGAGCGCCTGCGGTAGCAGTTCACGATATTCGTCGATACCCTGACAGCCGAGCAGTGTGGCCAGATAGCAGATGTGGCGGGTGCGGTCGTCGAGTTGCGTCTTCACCTGGCTTACCACTTCGTTGAAGGCGAAAGCCTCGAAGCGTTCTGTGAACTCTGGATCAGTTGTGCTCAGCAGTTCACGGCAGGCAGGCAGTTTGTCGTATTCGGCGTCAACGACAGGCTCCAGCCACTCATTAGAAGCCCCTTCTTCTACCTTCGTCATAAATGTCAGGTGCTGGAACCATGAGTCTTTCGCAGCACCGTGCCAGTGCTTGGCTTCGGCAGGGATGGCGACAATGGTGCCTGGGTGCATTGCCAGCGGCTCCTTGCCCTCTTCCACATACCAGCCGTGGCCAGCCACGCAGATAAGCACTTGCACCGACTTGTGGTGAATGTGCCAGTTGTTGCGACAGCGGGGTTCGAAGGTGACATTCACGAGTCCGCTGTTCTGGGCATCGAGCGGGGCCAGGTAACTGTTGCCGATGAAATACTTGGCGTAGGCGGTGTTCAGTTCGCCTTTCGGCCATACATTAAAATCTACTTCCTGTGCATTCATATTCGTAGTCATAATCAGTGTAATAATTGCAAAGAGTAAACGTTTCATATTGATTTCTTCTTTTTGGATTTGTTTTACGGTGCAAAGATACAAATAAACCCCGAAGGCAGGTGTACACAAATTACGGATTTTGTTACCTTTATTACTGATTGTACGCTTTTGCTGATTGTAACAATCTCTTCAGGTCGCTTGCAAATCTGGCGGAAAAGCGCCTTGCTCCCTTGTCCCAGAGATGGCTCACGTCCTTGAAGTATTCTGGATGGTCAAGGTACAGACCGCTGGTATGATAATCCATAAAAGGTATCTGATGATCGTGTGCGAAAGCCTTCAGAACGTCGTAGTGATGGGCATCGACAGTGCTGAATCTTGGGGAAACGGTGAAGATGAGTTGAATGTTGCGATCCTGACACGCATGGGCAAAACGCTCCATATACACATATTTCAAACTGTCTCTATCGATGGCGGTTTCCTCCTTCTTTGGCGTTGCTAGTTGCTGTCTGGGCGCTGGCAAGGGGATATAGCCATGATCCTCTCCTTTCTGTCGGTTGAATGCCAGTCCCAGTATGTTGGAGGAAGCCTTGGCATTATAGCGATAGAGATGCGACAACTGATAAGCCCAGTGGTTACCAGCCAAAAGGTAGATGGAATCGGCTGCTTCACTATGGCCGAAGAGCGGTGCAAAGAAGGAGACGGTGCTGAAGTCATCAGCCTGCGGACAGTAGTCTGCGGGCATCACTTCCAGGCAGATTACCTTGGGTGTGGTGCGGGCCAGGATGTGCTGGAGCACGATGTAGTGAGAATAGATGTTGTTTGACCCTCCCACGCCGGCGTTATAGACGCTCATGCCAAGCGTATCAGAAAGGATGGAAGGCAGATAGTGATGGTGGCAGCGCGAGGCTCCCATCAGGATGACGTCCTCGTGGATGCTGTCGCGAAGATAGCGCAGTTTGGGACCCAGCACGTCGTTGGTGTGCTGTCCCACGTAGTCCATCACCATCCCGCCGATACGGTCGGTGGCCAACAGGCTGATGAGGATAAAGACTACTGAACAGACAAACTTCTTCATCGCGATACTCTTTTAGAATTGGAAATAGATGAACTGGTCACCGCCCAGCACACCAAACAATATCACTATCGCTATCATCGCTACGATGTAGGCATGGCGCACCAGCCAGTGGCGCGATTCGGCAATCTGAATCCTATGGTTATATTCATCCGACACCTCTTTCACAAACATCAGCGACAGGGCCGATGCTGCCAGACAGAGGTCGGTGAACATGGCAAAACTGATATCAGGGATGCCCGCCTTGGTGAAGATGCCTGTTATGACCGTCAGTGCATCTGCCATATTATTGGCTCGGAAGAAAATCCAGGCCAGTGAGACGAGCACAAAGGTGACTGCCCAGTGCATCAGTTTCGCTGCCCCTGAATAACTGCGTTTGCCGACGCCCAGCGCCTTCTCTATGCAGAGCAGGATGCCGTGCAGCGTGCCCCAGCAGAAGAATGTCCAGTTGGCGCCGTGCCAGATGCCGCTGACGATGAACGTCACCAGCAGGTTGAAATAATTGCGCATCCGCCCTACGCGGTTGCCGCCCAGGGGGATGTAGACATAGTCCTTGAACCAGGTGGACAGGGAGATGTGCCAGCGGTGCCAGAACTCGCCGACAGTACAGGCGAAGTAGGGGCGGCGGAAGTTCTCCATCAGCCGGAACCCCAGAATGCGAGCCACGCCGATGGCAATCAGCGAGTAGCCAGCGAAGTCACCGTATATCTGGAAGGGGAACAGCAGCGAAGCCACCAGATAGGACCCGCCGTTGTGCATAGCGACATTGTTGAAGATGGAGTCCACGTAGAGGCCGCAGCGGTCGGCCACCACCAGTTTCATGAAATAGCCCCACACCATCAGTCTCACGCCTGCCATCACCTGCTCGTAATCGAACGGATGGCGCGCCTTGAACTGTGGCAGCAGATTGTTGGAACGCTCGATGGGGCCAGCCACCAACTGTGGAAAGAATGAGACGAACAGGGCGTAGGTAGGGAAGTCGCGCTCCACCTTCGTCGTGCCTCTGTAGACATCGATGGAATAGCCCAGTGCCTGAAACGTGTAGAACGAGATGCCCACGGGCAGCAGGAATTCGAATGCTGGCAGGTCGATCGCCAGACCGCTTGTCTGCAGGGCGTACTCGACATTCGACGCCAGGAAATTGTAGTATTTGAATAGGAAGAGGATGGCCAGGTTGAGCACAAGGCTGCTCACCAGACAGAGCCGCTTCTTGCCCTGCTCCTCAAAGGAGTCTATGCCAAGAGCCGCAAGGTAGGTGACGACGGTGCTCGTGAGCAACAGCAGGGCGTAAGCCGGCTGCCAGTTCATATAGAAGTAGTAACTGGCCGCGAGCAAAAGCAGGTTACGCACCTTGACTTGCGACGCAGGGATGCAGAAATATATCAAGCATACTATTGGGAAGAACAATAGGAATGCGATGGAATTAAACAACATCTCTCTCTCTTCTTTTCTGTTTACAGTTTGCAAAGTTACGAAATAATACTGACATACGGAAGTGATTATGGAAGATTAACGCAGTTCGCCTAGGTAATTAGTTAGTATTTTTTTTGTTAGTGAGAAACCGGTCTCTGGGAGGAGGCCGGCTTTCTGTTAACAACTAAAGAAACTACTTAATATTCTTTAAAAACTAAAGCATTTAGTTGTTAATAACGAAAAGTTTTAGTTACTTTGCGTCCAGATATTGAATAAATCGCTCACGCTCGGCCATCTGAGAAGAGTTCTCACGGCTCTCGCTTCATCGCGATTTTGACTGACGCAAGTAAATTGTTAAACGAAACAACCTGAAAGCAATGAAGAAACTGACCAACAAGGAAAAGGAGATTATGGACCTGTACTGGAAGCACGGGCCGATGTTCGTGCGCGAATTGCAGGAGCATTACGACGAGCCTCGCCCGCACTTCAATACGCTCTCTACCATCGTGCGTATCTTGGAGCGTGAGGGATTCCTCGGCCACAAGCAGTTCGGCAATACTTATCAGTACTACCCGCTCATCACGGAGGGAGAGTACGGCCGCAAGTCGATAGCAGGTATCATCAAGAACTACTTCAACGACTCCTACCTCTCTGCCGTCTCCTCGTTTGTCAAGGAAGAGAAGATCAGCGTAGAGGAACTGCGCGAACTCATTGACGAAATTGAGAATGATGATTAGTGCATTGTGCATTGTGAATTGAGAAAATGAATGACTTTCTGATATACGACCTGAAGGTGGCGGTGCTGATCATCGTGTTCTATATGTTCTACCGCCTGCTGCTCGCGAAGGAGACGTTCCACCGCGTAAACCGCGCCATGCTGCTCCTGACGGCTATGGCCTCGTTTGTGCTGCCGCTGTGCGTCATCACCTTCCACAAGACAATGCTCGTAGAGGCATTGCCCAATGTGGAGATAGGCGACTTGCAGACGGCTGCGATGCCAGATGCGCCATCGGCCACATCCCTGTGGCAAATGGCCTTACCTATCCTATATATCACAGGCGTAATAGCAGCACTGGGCCATACGATGGTTTCAATACTGAAAGTCTGGTCATTGATACAACGAAGCGAGAAGCACCCCCAGCCTGATGGCACCATCCTCTGCGTGACCGGTCGCGATGAGGTGTCGCCCTTCAGTTGGATGCGCTATATCGTGATGAACCGAGGCGACTATGAGGCACAGGATGCCGCCATACTCGCCCATGAACGGGGACACATACGCCTCAAGCACTCCTGGGACGTGCTCCTCGTGGATCTGCTCACCGCCCTCCAGTGGTTTAACCCTGCGATGTGGATGCTGCGCCAGGACTTGCGCGCCATCCACGAGTATGAGGCCGACGGTGAAGTACTCTCTCAAGGGATTAACGCGCGTCAATATCAATATCTGTTAATTTCGAAAGCCGCGAGCATTGGCGGGTACTCCATTGCCAACGGTATCAGTCACAGTACCCTCAAAAACCGAATAAAAATGATGACAAATAGTAATACTAAGAGAAGCAGTCTGCTGAAACTGCTCGTACTCATACCGATAGTGGGCATTGCCCTGGCCCTGAATGCAGAGACGGTCACAGACTATGTCTACAACGAACCTCAGAAGCAAATGCCTGTCAAGAAAGGCAGGAAGAACGCTACCATCAAGACTGGCTCCGGAAAGGATATCCAGATCGTTGAGGAGAGAGGAGAGAGAAAAGAAGAAGGAGATGCGACTTATGATGTCGAGATGTTTACCGTTAAAGGCAAAGTGTTCGATGCGGATGATAAATCGCCCATCGTCGGTGCGGTAGTCAAGATTGCCGGCTCTGCCAAAGGTACCGTGACTGACAGGGAAGGCAATTTCCGCCTGGAATTATCAGACGGCGACCGTAGTATTGAGGTGCTGTATGTCGGATATGATGCTTATTCCGTCGGTGTCAGCAAGGCTTATGCCAAAGACTACGACTATATGATTGCCCTCAACAAGGAGGGTGCCGATACAGGTAAGGCATTCGACGTGGTAGAGAATATGCCGAAGTTCCCTGGTGGCCCTCAGGCCTTGTTTGAATACCTCGCCAAGAACGTTCGCTATCCGAAGGAAGCCGAAGCAGCAGGCCTTCAGGGCAGAGTGATCGTAACGTTTGTGGTAGAGAAGGACGGTAGCGTCACTAATGCCAATATCGTCAAGTCGGTAGATCCGGCACTCGACGCTGAGGCCCTCCGTGTGGTAGCGGGCATGCCGACCTGGGAGCCAGGCACTCAGAACGGAAAGGCCGTCCGCGTGAAGTACACTGTGCCTATCACTTTCCGTCTGCAAGGCGAGGATGGCAAGAAAGAGACGGGTAAGCGCGAAGGTACCAGTCTGCTGAATGAAATGGTCGTCGTCGGCTTCGGAAAGCAGACTCCTGCTGACAACCAGCCACTCTACATCGTTGACGGCGTGACGATGGAGCCAGAGAAGATCAAGACGATCGATCCGAAATCGATAGACCACATGGAGGTGCTGAAGAACAAATCGTCCGTCGAGAAGTATGGTGAGAAAGGCAAGAATGGCGTCGTCCTGATCACAACCAAAAAGTAATCTCTCTCTTATGATGCATAAACTGCAAATGATGCTTGTCCTCGCCCTACTGACGATGTTTTCGCCAGTGGCGGGGACGGCTCTCGCACAGGGCCATAGGCAGGACTCACTGCAGATGCTGACAAGCCTGGGTGACAGTTGCATGAAGCAATATAACACCCTTGAGGCGCTGAAGTATTACCAACAGGCATACGGCATCGCCAAGGCCATAGCGGGCACTCAGGCTAAGGAGAACCTCGACCTGCCGATCGACAAACTCGAGAAACTGCCTGAGGAGAAGCAGATGGAGATCATCGAGCGACTGAAACGGGCGGCAGAGATGAGTGCAGTGGTAGACTGCGGCATACAGATGAAACTGGCCGACTGCTACTACAAGCGGGCCGACTATCGCCAGGCTGCTGACCTGCTGAAGAATGTGCCCGAGGACAGCCTCTCACACGAGGCCTTCCGCGAACTGGCCTACAGTTATCAGAAGCAGGGCGATAACGACTCGTATGTGTACTGGGCAAGTCGCCTTGTCGGCCACTATCCGATGGACGGTGAGATGGTGGCGGGGCTCATCCTGGGCTATACTCAACAGAGCCAGCCGGAGAAAGGTATCATCTGTGGCATGAAATACAGTCTGAGGGACTCAACGAATATCCTGGTGAACAGGGCACTGGCTGATGCGTGGTTTATGAACCGCGACTTCTCTGCTGCCGCCAAGTTGTACGACCGACTGCTACAGCAGGGTGACTCTACGTTTAACACGCTCTACTCTGCCGGTATGAGTCATTCGCAGACGGGCAACCTCGAACGGGCCTACCAGTGCCTGCTCCCTGCACTATACCTCAGTCAGATGCATCATCAGGGCTGTGCCTATCGGCTCGGCGTGGTCTGTGTCGACACCAAGCGCTACGAGGATGGCCTTGGCTATCTGACCCTGGCCCGCGAACTGATGAAGCCCGACACGACCGTGATGAAGGCAATAACACTCTCGCAGGGCGAAGGCTACTATCTGACGGAACACTACAAGGAGGCTGTCGATGCCTGGAAGGAGCACCTGAGATACAACCCCGGCTCCATCGCCACCTATTATAATATTGCCAATGCCTACACGTATCTGCTGAATGACAAGGAACAGGCTGAAGCCAATTATCGCAAGTTCCTCGACCTCGCCCGAAAGGAGGAGAGACCCACGGAGAAACTCGCAGAGATGATTCGGAATGCGGAAAATGTGCTGAAGGCATTCGAGAAGATGCGTAAGATTAAGCATAAATCTCGTTAAAGAAATATAAATGGGTGAGATGGTTTGTCACAAACATGACACTTTTGTGTCTATTTAGATGTAAACAAGGTATTTTTTATGAAAAGAATAGTATTCGTGGTAATCGCTCTGTGTCTGTCGGTGAGTTCTGTGATTCAGGCTCAGGACAGGCGTTATTCCCGACCTGCGGATTCCCGACCTGCGGTCGCCTATCCGTTGCCTTTCGCTGTGACGGTATCGGTTGACTCTGCCATAGCCAGTACGCCGCAGAAAGTGTATCTCGTATCGTATATGGAGAAGGAGTTCCAACTGCACGATTCACTCGCCATCGACTCAGTACATCTGAAAGGTACGATGCACGGCTATGTGCCCTACGAGTACAACGTCAACCTGATGTTTGCCCGCCGAGGACCAGGCACGGTGCCCATTGTAGTGAAAAACGGTGACTCGCTCAGCATCCATGTCGGCGACGAGGATGACGGATTCCGCTTCAGATATATAGATAAGGTAGAGGGCTCGCCTTCGACGCTGGAATATATCCGCAGTCAGGACATGAGCGACAGTCTCAGGGCCAAGCGGATAAATATCCGGTCAGAGATGAATATGTACGACCTCTCCGACGTACGGCGTGACTCTCTGAAGAAGGAGTGGGATGCCACAGAGGCGGCAGGCTGGATGGAGCGCTATAACTACACAATGACAGGCAACAGCCCCTATAGCGTCGTGGAGCAGGCATCACGCGTACTGAGTGCAGTCAGGAACAAAAGTTATTACTCCGAAAGTCCTCTTACGATGGACGATGCCGACAGGATGATGAACCATCTGATGAAGAAGTTCCCGGACTACCCGCCATTGATAGCCCTCGCCAACGACAGTACCCTGGGCGACAACTATACCTCGGCCTGGAGTTTCGACTTCTATGCCATGAGGCTGCGCGAACTGAGCCGGAGGTTTATTGTTCAGTCGCAAGACAGTGCACTCTGTCCGCTGAAAGTAGGTGACTACATGAATATCTCTGTCGCCTATAATAATCTGAACAGATATCGCGGCAAGTATTTGCTGGTGGATTTCTGGGCCTCATGGTGTGAGCCTTGCCTGATAGAGATACCGAACATCAAACTGATGGCGCAGATGTTCAGTGAAGACTTGGATGTGGTGCTCGTCTCGCTTGACAAGACTTCGAGGGAGTGGTGGCAGGCCACGAAGAAGTATGACTTCCGCAGCAAGACCAAGGAGCAGACGGACAAGCCCTTCAGCCTGAATCATCTCCGGGGCTACGATGACAAGACGGGCGAGATGTGGCCCGGGGTCAAGAAACTGGGCATCAAGACGATTCCGCACAACTACCTCGTGGATCGCTCTGGCCGTATCGTCGCCAAGAACATCAGCATCCCATTAGCCATCGACAAACTGAAACGATTAATTGAAAAGGAGAAAAGCAAATGAGAAGAATCATCCTCGCACTATTCACTATTCACTGTGCACTATTCACTGCTTTAGCCCAGACGGACAGCCTGCGCAGTGAATCTCGCCGCTGGGCAGAGCGCGGCTATTATGGGCGCAGCCTCGATGCAATCCGCCTGATACCCGACGACTCCCTCGCCCTCGACGATATGCGACTTCACTACGAAGCACTAAGTAACCTCGGACAGGAAGACTCCCTCGTACAGTGGGGTGAAAAAATCCTGAAGCAAGACCCTTACTGCATCCCCATCCTGCTCGACTACACCAGTCGTCTGAACAGGGGCGTACATTCTGAGTCGGGAGTGCCCAATCCCACTCGCGTCATTGAGATCTGCGAACAATACAAGAAGCGCGACTCCACCCATATCCTCGTGAACCGTCAACTTGCTGAGGCTTATTATCACATAGGAAACTATGACCGTGCCCTGCTGGAACTGAAGCACCTGATGGAGATGGGTGATACCTGTTTCAGTACCCTATACACCACAGGCCTGACCTACCAACGGATGGGTGATGACAGTTCGGCCTATGACTATCTCTACCACGCCTACCAGAAAAACGATCATCACGCATACTGCCTCTTCATACTTGGTATCGTGTGCAATAGGATCGGCTTAGGTGGAGAAGCGCTTGGTTATCTCGACGAGGCCAAGAAACTCATGATGCCTGACCGCAGGACGCTCTATCGCCTGCACCGCGAACTGGCTGAAGCCTTCAACCATAAGAACGAGGCCGATTTCCGTTTGGAAGAATTACTGGAGTGCGTGAAATATGCCAACGATGACGAACTGCCGCTCTTGGACTACGACATGGGACAGTGCTACCTTAAGTTGAAACAGCGCGACAAGGCACAGGAGCATCTACAGAAATTCCTCGATGCCACGCAAAACCGTGAGTATAATAACAATATAAAATATAAGCGCGAGAACGCTCAACAGACTCTCCGTATGATGATGTGGTAGGGGAGTTAGTATTCCGTCTTGTCTGTCTTTTTCTGCCAGAGGCGGAAAGAACTCAGGGCTTCGTCGCGCAGAAGGGGCATGATGGGGACGGTGCGTGCATAGAGCGGACGCTCCAGTTCCTCGTAGATAAAATCGTCGGCAAAGTTGATCTCGCGGGCATCCTTTCGGGTGTTACCATAGAAGATGCGGCTGATGCGGGCCCAATAGATTGAACCAAGGCACATCGGGCACGGTTCGCAAGAGGTATAGATGGTGCATCCAGAGAGATCGAAGGTGCCAAGTCGGCGACATGCCTCACGGATAGTGTTCACTTCGGCATGGGCTGTTGGGTCGTTGTCTATGGTTACAGAGTTAGACCTGCCTGCAATGACCTGCCCGTCCTTGACGATGATGGCCCCGAAGGGGCCTCCGCCGTTTTTCACGCTCTCATCGGCCAGACGGATGGCTTCGCGCATAAATGCCTTGTCCTGTTCTGTAATAGTGGTAGGCCTGTCTGCCGGCTCTTCCTCTTGGCGGAAACTGATGGTCTGCGTATCATAGTCCATGGCTTCGATCACTGCCATTGCCTCCACCTTATAGCCTTCTTCACGCAGGATGTGCCCTCCTTTCTGATAGCCTTTCTCTACGGCTACACCGATGCCGACAACCTCTGCACCGGCCTGCTTCACGATGTCTATCAGGGCATGGGAGGCTTCACCGTCGGCCAGGAAGTCGTCTACTATCAGCACTTTGTCAGAGGCCGACAGATACTCTCGCGACACGAACACCTTGTTCTTCTGCTTGTGAGTATAAGAAAAGGCCTCAGATATGTATTTGTCATCGGGGGTTAAGACAGTCTCGCTCTTTCTGGCGAACACCATGGGCACGTCATAGAGGTGGCCCATCATCGTGGCGATAGCGATACCGCTGGCCTCGATGGTGAGAACCTTCGTCACCTCAAGGCCTTCGAAACGGTATTTCAGGTCCCATGCCATCTGTCGCATGAGTTCGATGTCTATCTGATGATTCAGAAACTGGTCTATCTTCAGGATATTGCCAGGATAGACGATGCCATCGCGCTTGATTCTTTCTTCTAGATAATTCATATAATAGTGAATAGTAAATTGTGCATTGTGCATTATGAATTGTGCATTGTGCATTACTGGGCTATCAGGCTGATGGCGAACCCGCCGCCGGGGGCCTCGGTCAGTTTGAGCGTCTGTCCGGCCTTTACCACTTGCTTGGTGATGGTGTAGGCCTTCGGGTTAGTCTCATAGTGGGCATCCTTGGCATCGGCGTAGATGGTGCAGTCGTATTTTCGGCCCTTGTCGAGGAAGTCGAGACGGAGGTTGACGGTGTGACCCTGCTCGTCGCACTTTCCCCCGACAAACCAGTTGTCAGTGCCCTTGGCCTTACGGGCCACTGTGATATAGTCGCCTGGCTCTGCCTCCAGGTAGCGGGAGTCGTCCCAGTCGCAGGCTACGTCGCGTATAAACTGGAAGGCGTCGTCATATTTCTCATAGTGCTCTGGCAGGTCGGCAGCCATCTGCAGAGGCGAATACATCGTCAGGTAGAGGGCCAGTGAGCCGGCGATGGTGATGCGGGCCCAGGAGGTATTGTTGCTCCAGGTGGACAGTCTGGTCTCGAAGATACCGGGCGTGTAGTCCATGGGTCCTCCCTGAAGGCGGGTGAACGGCAGAATGCAGGTATGGTCGGGTCTGCTTCCGCCGAAAGCCTCATACTCCGTGCCACGGGCTGACTCACCGCCTACGAGGTTGGGGTAGGTACGGCAAAGACCGGTAGGACGGGTGGCCTCGTGGGAGTTGACCATGATGTGATGCTTGGCTGCCTCCTTGATGACATAGAGGTAGTGGTTGTTGGCCGACTGCGAGTAGTGGTGGTCACCTCGGGGGATGATATCGCCCACATAGCCGGTCTTCACGGCATCGTAGCCGTAGTGGTTCATCAGACTGAAGGCCTCCTTGATATGGCGCTCGTAGTTCTGTGTCGAACTGGAGGTCTCGTGGTGCATCAGTATCTTCACACCCTTTGAATGGGCATAGTCATTGAGCATCTTGATGTCGAAGTCGGGGTAGGGTGTCACGAAGTCGAAGACATCGCGCTTCCACATGTTGGCCCAGTCTTCCCAGCCGACGTTCCAGCCCTCGACGAGCACCTCCTGGAGACCGTTCTTGGCGGCGAAGTCGATGTAGCGCTTCACCTTCTCGTTGTTGGCGGCATGGCGGCCGTTGGGCTTCACCTGCGTCCAGTCGATCTTGTCGAGCCGGATGCTGGGGAACTCATCGGTGTAGTTCCACGACGACTTGCCGACGATCATCTCCCACCACACGCCGCAGTACTTTGTGGGGTGGATCCAACTGACGTCCTCGAGGGCACATGGCTCGTTGAGGTTCAGGATCAGGTTGCTGGAGAGCATGTCGCGGGCATCGTCGCTGACCATCACCGTGCGCCAGGGTGTCTCGCAGGGTGTCTGCATCGCGCCCTTCAGTCCTGTGGCGTCGGGGGTGAGGTGGCTCACGAAAGTGAAGGGTTCTGGCAGGGGGTAGGCCGACGGTCTCGGGGCGGGCGTGTAGGCATTGCTGCTGCCGCCGAGTTTCGTGGTGAGGGCCTTGGTCTGGGCATCCACCAGTTCGAGGTGCATGGTGGCATAGTCGAGGCAGGCGGCCTCGTGGATGTTGATATACAGCCCGTCGTCGCTCTTCATCTGGAGCGAGGTCTGTACGCCTGTCTCGGAGAAGGTGGCAACGGAGGAGTTGCCCCAGTTGACGGCCTTCTGGAATCGGCCGCGAATCTCTGACAGCCTTGTCTCCTGAGTCTCCTGCTCCTGTGTGTCGTAGTCGCCGGGGAGCCACCAGGCCTTATGGTCGCCGGCCATGGCAAACTCCGTCATCTCTTCCTGGATGAGGAAATAGTTCAGGTCGTCCTGCTGCGGGAACTCGTAGCGGAAACCGATGCCGTCGTCGTAGACGCGGAAGCGCAGGACCATTGTGCGCAGACGCTCTTTCACGGCCACGCCCAGGTCGGTGCCGTCGCCGGTGTACTTTTCTATCTGCTCGCACTGTTCGAGGGTCGCTTCGAGTTCGTTGTAGTGGTTGCGGATGTCGCGTGTCTCGCCCCAAACAGGCTGCCAGGTCTCATCGAACTCGCTGGTCTTCTCGCCGACGATGCGGAAGCCGCCCATCAGGTCGGTCTCTCCGTAGCCCGCCGAGGCGTGCTTGTCCTTGGCGAGTACGAGTCCCAGGTGTGAGGGCTTGACGACAGCCTTCCCCTTATAGGACATCTCATAGACGGGGCGCCCGTTGTTGTCGACAGAAAACTTCAGTTCGATGTTGCCGTCAGGCGACTTCACGTTTGCGCCAAACGACAACAGGCTCATGACAGATGATACACTTAACAAAAATAATATTCTTTTCATCTTCCAAACAGGATAAATTTAATAGTTATTTGATAAAACATAACTGGTAATATTTAACGACAACAGAAGACAACATTGGACAACTATGACGACCAGATGCTATGCCTTTATGGAGTCCGAGACGGCAGTTGCCGTCGTAGGTTGAAGAGTTGTCATAGTTGTCCTTAGTTGTCATAGTTGTCGTCTTAATATTGTTGTTGTTATTTACGCCCGCTCTGTATGATCAGGGTGCTTATCTGCTCGTTGAGTTCATCGGCAGCGAGAAGTTGCTCGATGCTGAGGTGCATGCGGTATCGCCAGTAGTGACGCGGGTTGGCCGGTATGTTGATGCGCTCTGCATTCTGGTCGGGCAGCCGGAGGCGCTCGTCGATACTCAGCCAGTCCTGGAAGGAGAGCAGACAGAGCATGGAGGGCGAGGTCAGGTGGCGGCTTACGATGTCCTTGGCCAGCCAGCCCGGCAGCGGATGAGGTGCCTCACCGCTACGGCGCAGTGTCGTGTTGAAGTAAGCCTGTGTACGCTCCTCATCCTCATCCCACCATTGACGGAGTGTAGCCATGTCGTGGGTAGAAATGGTGTCAACACTGCGATAGGGGTTATGTGAGAGTTTGCCGAAGCGTGTCGTCGGATCCTTGGGCATCGACTGGATCTCGAGCGAGAGGATGCGCAGTTCGTTCATCACCCAGGGCACGCAGTCGGGCACCATACCGAGGTCCTCGGCACACACCAGCATACGGGTGGCCTGTGTCAGCAGGGGCAGTTTCTTCATCGCCTCAGTGTACCAGAACTGGTTGTTGCGGCGATAGAAGTAGTCGTTGTAGAGACGGTTGAAACAGAACTTCTGCCCATCGTCGAGTTGGGCGTAGGCCTCCTGGTACTGCACGGCAATGCGGGGATGCCAGCGGTCGTTGCGCTTGTGGTCCACCAGGAACAGACCTTCGTTGAACTGTACGCCGTAGGCCTCGATCTCCTCCTTGCTCATGCCGAGGGCGGGGGAGAACTGTCCCATCAGTCCTGACTTATATGGTACGGGAATCTCCCAGATGCGGAAGAAGCCCAGCACGTGGTCGATGCGGTAGGCGTCGAAGTATTCGGCCATCTTGCGGAATCGGCGCACCCACCAGGAGCAGCCGTCTTTCAGCATCTCGTCCCAGTTGTAGGTTGGGAATCCCCAGTTCTGTCCGTCGGCAGAGAAGGCGTCGGGCGGTGCACCGGCCTGTCCGTTGAGGTTGAAGTATTTCGGCTCCACCCAGGCCTCGACACCATCCTGGCAGATGCCGATGGGAATGTCGCCTTTCAGTATCACCCGGTGCTCGCGGGCATACTCGTGAGCCGAGCGCATCTGGGCATCGAGGTTGTACTGGACGAAATACCAGAACTGCAGTTCCTTCTTGCCCTTGAATGTGGACTTCTGGGTAGACTCTACTGTAGCGGTCTTCGGCCACTTTGAGAATTCGGCTGTGCCGTATTGGTCGCGGAAATAGCAGAAGGCTGCGTATGGCACCAGCCACTCCTTGTTCTGCTCGAAAAATTGCTTGTAGCCTTCGCGGCGCTGGACGGTGGTCCACTCCTGGGCGAATATCTCTCGCAGATAGTCGATCTTGGCCGTAAACATCCGTTCGTAGTCGATCTGTGGCAGGGCATTCAGTTCCTGGCGCAATTGTTCGAATGCCTTGCGCTTGGCCTCATCCTTGATGGGTGGCAACTGGCGCAGGTCTGTATATTGCGGATGCAGGGCATAGATGCTGATACTGTTATATGGATAGGAGTCCTGCCAGGTATGGGTGATGTTCGTATCGTTGATGGGCAGCACCTGGAGGATGCGCTGCTTCGTCTTGTCGCACCACTCAATCATCAGTTTCAGGTCGCCGAAGTCACCCACGCCGAAACTGCCTTCGCTGCGGAGTGAGAAGATGGGAATCACTGTCCCGGCTCCCTTCCAGGGATAAACGGGGAAGTAGGCCTGGGGCAGTTCGTAGACCACGACCTCATCCTGGCCGATCTCGGGCAGCGAGATGGTGCGGTTCATGCCATTCTCCCACAGGGGTGTCACGTCCTCCACATCGTCGAGGGCCACGAACTTGAACTCAAAAGTCTGTGGCAGTTTCTCGGCATTAAGGCTGATGGCCCACTCATTGTTCTCATGCTCTGCCATATCAATGGCGCGCTTGGCCTCCCAGTTGCCGAGTGTCTCACCGCCACCAATGATGGCCAGCCGCTCATTGCCGCGCAGTTGTGGGGCGCGCACCTTGATGCGGACAGTCTTGGCGAATGCAGAGTGTTCACTCATCTTTCCATGACGGGCAGACACGCACTCGGTGAAGGCGGAGGAGTACATATAACTGTCCTCCGGGATGTCGAGCCAGTGGTCATAGACCATATAGCAACTGGCTTTGTCAGCCACAAACTCCAGCCGGTGGGGTACCACCAACCACTCGTGACGCGTCTGTTCATCACCACGTTGGACACTGTAATAATAGTCTACATGAGTCGTGTCCTTGACTGACTTATTCAGTTCACAGGTCCAGTGCAGACCGTCATAGGTTACCATCTTGTGCTTTTCTACATCCGACTGGGGCTGATCGGTGTTCCCTTTCAGGATATTCAACATCAGTTCCTCGCCGAACGTAGTCTGATACTCTAGATTAAATTTCAGTTTCATAGATATATTGTTTTAATTCATAATTCACAATTCATAATGCACAATTATATGCAATCGGTTGCATGTTATTTTTCTCCCTTAATGCCGAAGACACAGACGGAGCCTATCAGGAACAGGATGCCTGCCACGATCATCATCGACGACTGGTGGCTGCCGATGAGCGAGAGGATGGTGCCGCCACAGATGGCTGCCACAATCTGGGGCACACAGATGGTACCGTTGAACAGCCCCAGGTAGGCTCCCATGTGGCCGTAGCCCTGCAGGGCGTTGGTGACGAAGGTGAATGGCATGGCCAGCATCGCAGCCCAGCCGCAGCCGATCAGCAGGAAGGGGATGATCTGCAGATACTGGTCGTGGATAAAGGGAATGATGGCAAAACCGGCACCTCCCAGTGCAAGACTGGCGGCATAGGCCCACTTTGTATTCTTGAACTGTGGCAATAGTGCTGCCCATGCCACGGAGCCCATCGCCTGGATGGCATACAGCACACCCGTCCAGTTGGCTGCTTCCTGATAGTCTGTAGTCGTCGGGTCGATGGTTCCCCAGACGGTTTCTGAGATAGCATCCACCACGTAAGTCCACATATAGAGCATGCCCGACCAGCAGAAGAACTGCACCAGTCCCACCTTCCAGAAGGTAGCGGGGGCATTCTTCAGGAGCGTGAACCAGTTGGCGCTCTCCTCTTTCTCCTCTGCGACAGGGTTGTATTCAGCATATTCTTTCGGGGGCCATTCCTTGACCTTCGCTGTCGTATAGAGCACGCATAGTATCAGGATGGCTGCGCCGATATAGAACGACCAGATGACCGAGTCGGGCACCACGCCTTCCGGGGCCACATTGCTCAGGCCGATGGCCGTGAAGATAAACGGGAAGAGGAATCCCACCACGCTTCCAGCATTGCAGAGGAACGACTGGATGGAATAGGCCTTCGCCTTCTGTTTCTCGTTGACCATATCGCCCACCAGCATCTTGAAGGGCTGCATCGCCATGTTGATGCTCGTGTCGAGCAGCATCAGCGCTATCAGTCCGAAGATAAGGGCGGCACCGACAGCCATGCCGAACGAACCGGCATTCGGTAGCAGGCACATCACGCCCACTGCTACGGCCGCACCGACAAACAGATATGGGATGCGGCGGCCGAAGCGTGTCCACGTCTTATCCGACAAGGTGCCGACAATTGGTTGCACCAGGATTCCCATCAGTGGGGGGAGGATCCAGAAGAAACTCAGTGAGTGAGGGTCGGCTCCCAGCGTGCGGAAGATGCGTGAGATATTAGCCGACTGCAGAGCGTAGGCTATCTGTACGCCGAAGAATCCGAAACTTAGGTTCCAGAGATTCCAAAACGACAAATCCGGTTTTTGTTTCATATACTACAACTTATTTTTATTATTTATTTTAACGACAACTATGACAACTAAGACAACTTTTTTAAAGTAATTGTTTGACTTTGTCGTCGGTACCGACTATTTCGCCGGTGTCACTATTCAGGAAATAGCGCTCAATAGTAGCAAACTTAGGTGCAAAATTTACCAGCACACCACACGGACATTTCAATAGCCGCATGTAATTGAACAGTTGTGCACGATGATTGCTAATCAACTCCGCTACGGCTTTACACTCTACAATGACATCTCCTTTGCACAAGAAATCAATGCGGTATTCAGCAGACATCTCTCTGCCGTGGTAGGAGGGATGAAATGCCAGTTCCCGCTTGTAGGGAATCCCGCTTTCTTCCAGTTGCATCTGCAGTCCTTCCTGATAGCAGTATTCATTGAGCCCCGCCCCCAGTTCCTTGTGAACCTCATGCAGAGCCCCCACAATATCATATATATGTTCTTTATATCTTTTTATATCAATCATCACTTAGAATAAAGTTGTCTCAGTTGTCTTAGTTGTCGTAAAAAAACTTTATCTTGTTGTTCCACGTATAATTAGTCGTGTTCTGACGATGCGCTTCTCCACCTTCTCCAGAGGACTGTGACCCTCCACCTTGTCAATCAGAATCTCCGCAGCCTCCTCACCGACCAGGTGGCCGCGCTGCTCAACGGTGGTCAGCATCGGGTCGCAGGCGATGGCACGCTGCCCGTTGGTGAAGCCGCAGATGCTGACATCCTCCGGCACTCGCAGCCCTGCCCGTTTACAGGTGTAGAGGATGCCGATGGCCGTATCGTCGTTGACGGCAAAGAAACCGTCGGGCCGATGGTCAAGAGCCAGGATGTCGGGCGTTATCATCTCCGCATCCGTTCTGTTGTCGCAGACGCGTATGATCTCCTCGTCAATAGCCAGTCCGTGCTTCAGCAGGGCGTCCTTGTAGCCGTTGAAACGGTTCTTGGATATCTCCATCTGCATCGGTGCCCCATAGAAGGCAATGCGCTGACAGCCCGTCTCTATCAGATGGCAGACGGCATTATAGGCTCCCATATAGTCGTCGACCACCACGCGGCTGGCATTCACACCCGTGCAGATTCTGTCGTAGAACACCAGGGGGATGCCGGCGTCTATCAGTCTCTGGTAGTGGTCGTAGTTGCGCGTGTCCTTGGCCTGGGAGACGATGACGCCACACACCTTATAGCGGTGGAACGTGTCGCAGATGCGGGTCTCGCGCTCGTACTGCTCACCGCTCAGGGCCACCATGATATTATAGCCACGGGCTGCTGCGGCCTCCTCGATACCCGTCAGGATGCTGGAGAAGTAGTAGTGCGTGAACTCCGGGACGATGATCCCGATCACCTTCTGCGGCATCACCTTGCTGTGGCGCAGGGCCTCGCCGATGGCATTAGGATAGAAATTATGTTCGCGCGCATAGGCCTGGATTGCCTTGCGCCGCTCCTCGCTGATGCGGGGCGAATCCTTCAGGGCACGCGACACGGTAGCCACGGAAATGCCGAGTTCCCGTGCAATATCCTTCATTGTCATTGGACCGTTCTTCTTCTCCATCGGTTTCTAGTTTACGCTTGCAAAGTTACAACTTTTCACTGCTCGCTATCCACTTTTCTCTCTTAAAGTTGATATATATCAATGCAAACGTTTGCGCGGTCTTAATAACGAATTTAAACAAAAAAAAGTATAACGTAGGCGAAAGATTCCTAACTTTGCACCGTGAAATCGTCTGCGAAGACGGAACTGGCTAAAAACGACAGAATATAACAACAAATAATATTAACTCTAATTAAATGTAATGATGAAGCAGGTAAACATTCGTATTCCGCTTAGGATGCTCGGCCTTTTACTGGGGCTGTTCCTATCGGTAGGAGCCTTTGCCCAGATTGAGGTGAAAGGCCATGTGAAAGATGCTACTGGCGAACCCATTATCGGCGCAACGGTACGCGTGGACGGCACTCAGACCGCCACCGTTTCCGATTTCGACGGTAATTTCGTCTTGAAAGCAAATCAAGGTGCTAACATTACCATCTCTTATGTCGGTTATCAGAACCAGACGGTGAAGGCTGCACCCAATCTTGTTGTCACGCTGCAAGATGACTCTCAGGTTCTGGAGAACGTGGTGGTCATCGGTTACGGTCGTGCGAAGAAGAACGACTTGACTGGTTCGGTAACAGCCATCAAGCCCGATGAAATGAACAAGGGTCTTATTACCAACGCCCAGGACGCTCTGCAGGGCAAGGTGGCAGGTGTACACATCACTAACGGTGGTGGTGCCCCTGGTGGTAGCGCAACAATCCGAATCCGTGGTGGTTCGTCACTGAACGCCTCTAACGACCCGCTGATCGTGATCGACGGTCTGGCAATGGACAGTTATGGTATTCAGGGTGCTTCTAACCCTCTGTCTATGGTGAACCCTGCTGATATCGAGAGTTTCACCGTGCTGAAGGATGCTTCTGCAACCGCCATCTATGGTAGCCGCGCTTCTAACGGTGTGATTATCATCACTACCAAGAAGGGCCAGAAAGGACAGCGCCCACACATCGCTTACAACGGCAATGTGTCAGTGAGCACCAACAAGAAGACCATCGACGTGATGAATGCCAGCGAGTATATGAACTATATCCAGAACCGCCTGGGTATGGACGATGCCGCTTGGAAGGCCAGCACCGAGTACAGCCGCATGGGTTACTACGATGCCCAGGGCAACCATCTCTTTGCTGACACCGACTGGCAGAAGGAGATCTATCGCACGGCCGTTTCCACAGACCATAACATCACCTTGAGTGGTGGCCTGAAGAATATGCCTTACCGCGTCAGCCTCGGCTACACAGGCCAGCAGGGTACGGTCAAGACGTCTGACTACAAGCGCTACACGGCCAGCGTTAACCTCGCACCGTCACTCCTGAACGACCACCTGACGTTCAACATCAATGGTAAGTTCATGCATTCTAAGACGCATTATGCCAATGAAGGCACTGCTATCGGTCATTCCGTAGGCATGGATCCGACGAAACCCGTCAGAGCAGACTGGGAACCCTACAAGACGCATTATGCCGGCTACTGGCAGTGGGCAACACCCGTTTCGCGCGACTTCGACAGTTATTGGACATACGGTGTCCAGAACACAGCCCCGAAGAACCCGGTGGCCGTGCTTGAACTTTACTCCAACGAGGGTAAGTCGAATGTCTACCTTGGCAACATTG
>CAMVJQ010000005.1 GCA_947167845.1 uncultured Prevotella sp.
CAGTAGCGTGCGCTTCATCAAGAAGCTCTGCCCAGGGGCAACGGTCGAGGATGGCACTCCCATTCACGGAGCCGAAGCAGCCAATGCCGACAACGAGGCAAGGGAAATAGCAGAACTCTGCGATTAAGCGAGAACAAAACGATGCTTGCATCGGCTTTGTCGAGCGTGAGCAGAGCCGACCGGAGGTCAAATAGCAAAAATAAGAAAGGATATGAAGAAACATGTAGCAGTTTTGATGGGTGTTGGCAGCATCGGACAAGCCATCATCCGCCGCGTATCGGCTGGCAAGCACATAGTGTTGGCCGACTATAGTGAGGAGAACGCTAAACGGGCAGCAAAGACGCTGGAAGATGCGGGCTTTGAGTGCTCAACCATCAAGTGTGACCTTGGTTCGAAGGCTGACATTCTGAACTTGGTAGAATTTGCCACCAGCATGGGTGAAGTGACCAACTTGGTGAATGCCGCAGGCGTGTCACCTTCACAGGCTCCTGTAGCAGAAATCCTCCGTGTTGACCTTTATGGCACAAGCGTATTGTTGGAGGAGTTCGGACGGGTAATAGCCGAGGGAGGTTCGGGCGTGATTATCTCCTCGCAAAGCGGTCATCGTCTGCCAGCATTGCCCCAGGAGCAGAACGAGGCATTGGCTATGACTCCTGTAGATGAACTGTTGGAACTGCCGTTCCTGAAGGAAATCAACGACACGCTGAAAGCCTATCAGTACTCCAAACGTTGCAATGTGCTCCGCGTGATGTACGAGGCTACCCGCTGGGGAAGGCGCAATGCTACCATCAACAGCATTTCTCCCGGCATCATCATCACACCACTGGCCAACGACGAACTGCATGGGCCTCGCAAGGATGGCTACCTGAAAATGATTGAGGGCATGCCAGCCCGTCGTGCCGGGACACCCGATGAAGTGGGCGACCTTGCCGAGTTCCTGATGTCAAGCCGTGGACGCTTCATCAGCGGTGCCGACTTCCTCATTGATGGTGGTTGCACGGCCTCTTATTGGTACGGCGACTTGCAATATCTTAAAGCAACACATTAAAAAATAAAAAGATGAATACAATCGTGTTAAACAACGGCGTGGAAATGCCACAGATTGGTTATGGAGTGTATCAGGTGACACCTGATGAGTGTGAACGTTGCGTGAGCGATGCCCTGGAGGTTGGCTATCGGATGATAGACACGGCACAGGCTTACGCCAACGAAGAGGGCGTGGGGCGTGCCTGGAAGAAAAGCGGCATCCAGCGCGAGGACATCTTCCTCGTGACGAAGATATGGATTTCCAACTATGGCTACGAGAAGGCGAAAGCCTCGATTGACGAGAGCCTGTGCAAGTTGCAGACGGATTATATCGACCTGATGCTGCTGCACCAGCCTTTCTGCGACCGCTACGGAGCCTATCGCGCCTTGGAGGAAGCCTATAAGGAAGGTAAGTTAAGGGCTATCGGTGTGTCGAACTTCTATCCCGACCACCTCATCGACCTGGCCTCGAATGTAGATGTGAAGCCGATGGTGAACCAGGTAGAGACTCATGTGTTTGACCAGCAGGTGGAGGCCAAGAAATACATGGACGAACTGGACTGCCGCATCATGTCGTGGGGCCCGCTGGCCGAAGGACGAAACGGTTTCTTTACAAACGAATTGCTGGGCGAGATTGGCAAGAAGTATGGCAAGACCATTCCGCAGGTAGCCCTGCGCTGGCTGTTGCAGCGCGGTGTTATCATCATCCCGAAGTCAACCCACAAGGAGCGCATGGCTCAGAACCTTGACATCCTTGACTTCGAACTGGGTGCCGATGATATGGCTCAGATTAAGACCCTCGACACGGGCAAGAGCCTGTTCTTCGACCATCATGACGGAGAGACCACGAAGATGTTCATGGGTTGGCGATAATGAAAATACTGACTGTAGCATGGCTCATAGTGGCCATGCTACCTATCACTTTAGAGGAACCAATGGATGACAAAATTCAGATAGAAGCCTTGTATCGGGAGATGTACAAGGCAATGGTGGAGAAAGACACGGCAACACTGAACCGTGTCCATGCCGACAACTTCGTGCTATGCCGTGGATGCCTTCGGCGAGGTGATGGCCGAGGGTGGCGCAGGACTCATCATCTCCAGTCAGGCAGCCTATATGTACCCCATTCCCAACGACATTGAACTGCAACTGGTGAACACACCGACAGAGCAACTGAAGGACGTGAAGTTCATCCAGGAGGTGGCCATGCAGAACAGCGGCTTGGCCTACATGATTGCCAAGCGCTTGAACCATCTGCAGGCCCAGCGCGCCGCTGCCACCTCATGGTGCAAGCGCCGCGCTCGTATCAACACCATCTCACCGGGCGTCATCGTTACCCCGCTAGCATACGATGAGTTCCGCGCCAGTGGCGAGGGCTATCAGGCTATGATTGATGCTAGTGCTGCACGTCGTACAGGAACGAGCGACGAGATTGCAGAGGTGGCAGCATTCCTGCTTGGCGAACATGCTAAGTTTATTACAGGAACTGACCTGCTCATCGACGGTGGAGTAATAGCTAGCATCCGCACAGGAGAGTTTAAACTTTGGCAATAATACTTTTGCACAATGAAAAAAATATTATTGAGTTTCATCGCATTGATGACAGCAATGGTTATGAACGCACAAGTGAAGCAGACATATCTGACGTTGAATAATGGCGTGCAGATGCCACAGTTCGGACTCGGGGTGTATAGCATTCCCGATGGTGACGAAACGTACAACTCGGTGATGACCGCCCTGAAGTGCGGCTACCGCCACATCGACACGGCACAGAGGAACTCCGCCATAAGAACATCTAAACTTAAACCTAAACTTACACCGCCAAAAACCATTCGTTTTTCTTTTAATTGAAACAAATAATGGCAAGGTGAGATGCCATTTCGCCTAAATATGTTAAAAAACAAGCACGTTCTGCAAGAAAAACGTGCAGAATGAACGTAAAGTCAGAAGAAATCATTAACTTTGCAAACAAAGTTTGCAGAATGTACTTTCAGGGATTATTTCCCTTCCAGAGTATGTGGCATACAGGTGATCAATCAATAAAAAAAGAAATGACCCTACTTGAAGCTATATCTGCACGTCATAGTGTTCGGAAGTACCTTGACAAGGAAATCCCTGCCGACATCATTGCTGCTCTCCAAGATAAAATCATGGAGTGCAACAAGATAGGCCATCTAAACATTCAGCTGGTACAGAACGAGACGAAGGCATTCACGGGAATGCTGTCGTATGGTTCGTTCAGCGGAGTAAAGAACTATCTTGTGATGGTTGGCAAGAAGGCCAAAGACCTCAATGGGCGAGTGGGCTACTATGGAGAGCAAATCGTCCTTTTTGTCCAGACATTGGGACTCAACACCTGTTGGGTGGGACTCTCATACCGCAAGGTTCCAGAGGCTTACAATGTCGGCAAAGATGAAAAGCTCGTCTGCATGATTGCGCTTGGCTATGGAGAGACACAGGGTGTCCCTCACAAGATCAAGGACATGGAGGATGTCAGCAATGCCAGCGACATCACGCCTTCGTGGTTCAAGAGGGGTGTAGAAGCAGCTCTGCTTGCTCCAACTGCCGTGAACCAGCAGAAGTTCTCGTTTGAGTATGTCGGTATGAACAATAATCGCCATCAGGTACGCGCCAAGAAGGGCGTTTCTATGATTGGTTATACTCAGTTGGATTTGGGTATTGCAAAATGTCACTTTGAAATAGGTGCAGGGAAGGACACCTTTGATTGGGTATGAAGAAGATATTATTCCTTCACGGTTTCTTCGCCAGCGGCCAGTGCGTACCTGCATTGGCTTTACGCAGGTCATTCGAGAATCGTGCTGAGTTAATTGCTCCCGACCTGCCGATGCACCCCAATGAGGCTATCGACTTTATCCGCAGCTTGATAGACAAGGAAAAGCCCGACCTACTGATTGGCAATAGTTGTGGCTCTTTCTATGCGCAGATGCTGGCACCCATTGTAGGCATACCTGCATTGCTTGGCAACCCGCATTTCCGGATGACGGAGTTCCTTAAACAGCGCATTGGCAAGCATCAATACAAGTCGCCTCGCTATGACGGAATTCAAGACTTTGTTATTGACGAAGCCTTAATAGATGAGTTCGCTGAGTTGGAAGCCACACAGTTCTGTTTCTGCAATCCATATTATAAAGACCGCATTTGGGGACTGTTTGGTGAGCATGACACCCTTGCACACTTTGAACCTCTTTTCTTGGATCATTACAACCAATCTTTTCACTTCCCCGGAGGGCACACGCCAACAGCAGATGAAGTCCGCAAATGGTATGTGCCGTTGGCTGAGAAGATGCTGATGCAATATCCCTTGCCCGAAGACGGTATCAGATACTTCCGACATTTCAAGGGCGGACTTTATCGCTTTGTCCGAACAGCGTTAGACTCTGAGACCAGGGAGCGGATGGTTATATACCAGGCACTCTATGGTGATGAACAGTATTGGGTGAGGCCAGAGAGGATGTTCTTTGAGACCATTGAACGTGACGGACGCAAATTCCCACGCTTTACAGAAATAGACAAATAAACCTACAAATACTTTATTATATGATTAATCAGATTATTGACTATAACAAGACTTTCGTAGCAGAGAAGGGCTACGAGAAATATATCACAGACAAGTACCCAGACAAGAAATTGGCAGTGTTGTCCTGTATGGACACCCGCTTGACTGAACTGCTTCCCGCTGCACTTGGGCTGAAGAACGGCGATGCCAAGATCATCAAGAACGCCGGAGGACTGGTTATCTCCGCCTTCGATTCAGCCATGCGCAGTCTGATTGTCGCTATCTACGAGTTGGGCGTGGAGGAAATCATGGTGGTGGCACACTCTCATTGCGGTGCATGCCACATGAGCTTTGACCATTTCCACCATGAGATGATAGCCCGTGGCGTGACAGACGAAACGCTCAACACCATCCAGAAGTGTGGCATCGACCTGCATCACTGGTTGGAAGGATTTAAGGACACGCCGACTTCCGTAAGAAAGACCGTTGATACCATCAAGACTCATCCGCTCGTTCCGCGGGACATCGTTGTTCGTGGCTTTATCATTGATTCGGAAACAGGTGAATTAGAAGAAGTACGATAACATGACCATACAGGAATTCAGAGATTACATGGCATCGGGCAAGCCCGTCGTTGGAGGCTCCGATGTCCACATGATGTTTCACCAGTTATCGCAGGAGGCACTGAAGATAACTGCAGAGATCAACGGCAAGTATCACACACCAGAGCAGTTACACGCTTTGCTGGAAAAACTCTGGGGACGAGAGGTGCCCAAGTCGGTAGGCATGTTTCCACCGTTTTATACCGATTGCGGCAAGAACACCGTGGTTGGTGAACGTGTATTCATCAACATGGGTTGCAAGTTTCAGGATCAAGGCGGCATTACCATCGACGAAGGCGCACTCATCGGTCATAATGTTGTATTGGCCACCATCAACCACGACCTTGACCCTGCCAAACGTCAGAGTATGAGCTATGCCCCCATCCACATTGGTAAGAACGTATGGATAGGAGCCAATGCCACTATTCTTGCTGGAGTAACCATCGGCGACGGGGCAGTTGTTGCCGCAGGAGCCGTCGTGACAAAGGACGTAGAGCCAAATACAATCGTTGGTGGCGTACCTGCCAAGGTGATAAAGGTGATAAAGGAGATAGGGAATAATTCCTAATAAAGGGTCCTTCTTTTGAGTGCGATTGTCATAATTTGGTAAAATCATCCGTAAAATGTGTAACAACAGTTTGCGGCTTTCTTCGTAATTTTGCAGCCAGAATTATAAATAATAATTAGGTATAGCGATGAAGATATTTAAGTACATGATGGCCATTGCCGCATTGCTGACGGCTACGGCTTGTAACGGAAAGAAAACGGCTCCTGACGCGCAGGAGGCAAGTAGCGAACAGGCAGCAGAGCAGATTGACACAGAGAAGAAGGCCCTCGTGGTATTCTTCTCACACGCTGGCGACAACTATGCCGTGGGCAATATCAAGGTGGGCAACACGAAAATTGTGGCCGACTACATTTCTGCCTTCACGGGTGCCGACCAGTTTGAGATCAAGACTTCGAAGTACGATGGCATGGCCTACAAGCCTCTGTGCGACTTGGCCAAGAAGGAGCAGGAGAATGGCGAACTGCCTCCGTTTGAGGGTTCTGTGGATGTCAAGAACTATGACGTTATCTTCATTGGTGGCCCCGTCTGGTGGGGCACCTATCCGCAGGTGATGTTTACGTTCTTCAAGAAGTACGACCTTTCAGGCAAGACCATCGTCCCCTTCACCACTCACGAAGGCTCAGGCCTCGGCAGTTGTGTGAAAGACGTGAAGAAAGCCTATCCGAAGGCCAACGTCCAGCAGGGGTTCTCAATGTACGGCCATGATGTACGCACGGGTAAGGAGCGAGTAGAAAAGTGGTTGAAGAAGTTAGGCTATCAAGGAAAATAATAGTATTGCTGACCATCCACCATGGTCAGTCCAGCGGGCTGACTGTCGAATGTGTCAGGCATCCAGGCTGGTCCAGGCGGTGGGAATGGCATTATTCCCATCGCTTTTTTTGCTTTTTTTTATATAAAAAACTTGGCAGATTGCGAAATTTTCACTACATTTGCAGAGTATAAACTTGATTAACTGTGATTGCGTATGAAGAAATCTTTACTCTTAGCATTGATGCTCAGCCTCTGCACATGGGTGTGGCCGGCTAGCATTACTATTGAGCAGGCGCATCGACTGGCCCAGCAGTTTTTGGTGTCAAAAGGTGTGACGGGCAGTCTTCAGCAGACGCAATCACCGTCTGCCAGGAAGCGCAGTGCCCGATTGGGGACTGCTGACTATTATTATGTGTTCAATGTCAGCGGGAATAAGGGGTATGTGATTGTCAGCGGTGACGACAGCGCACCTGTCGTGCTGGGCTATTCCACTCATGGCAGTTTCGATGCAGACAGGATTCCTTCGAACATGGCAGCGTGGCTGCAGGGATATGCCGACCGGATAGAGGCCATCGGGGAGGGAACGCAGACGGCGGGCCGAAGGGCCGTCAGAAAGGCGCATGCCGCCGTCGCTCCGCTCATCGCCACCAAGTGGGATCAGGGCGACCCCTACAATATGTATCTGCCGGAATACAAGACAGGCAGGAAATCTGCTACAGGCTGCTCTTCTACGGCGATGGCGCAGATCATGAAGTTTCACGGACATCCCTCATCCTGTGCCGGGGTGGCAGGATTCACTACAACGACCAATAAAATCAAGGTGGACGCGCTGCCTGCCACAACCTTCGACTGGGGCAGCATGACTGACACCTATAGCGGCGCGGCGACCGACGGCCAGAGGCAGGCTGTGGGCCGACTGCTGCAGTATGTCTCTGCTGCTCTGGAGGCAGACTATAACGCGGAGTCGTCTGTCTGGGACAATAAACTTGTGCCCGCCCTGACGGACGTGTTCGGCTATAGCAACAGCGCAGAATTTGTCCGGAAGACTGACAACATCGCCGACAGTGAGTGGGACAACCTGATCTATCATGAGATAGCAAACGGACGGCCGGTGCTCTACAGCGGACAGTCGACAGACGGCAACGGAGGCCACTCCTTCATCGTCCACGGCTATGACGGCAGCGGCTACTATGCCGTCAACTGGGGCTGGAGCGGTTCCTTCGACGGCTATTTCCTGCTGAGCGACATGTCTCCGGGAGGCACAGGTGTCGGCGGAGGCTCCGGGCACTATAATTATATGCAGTCGGCAGTGATCGGCATCTCTCCGACATCTGTCGAGAAGTATACCATTCAGGAGGAAAAGGTGCTGACGGCGTATGGCATCTATGTGGGCGCCCCCAGTCAGACGATGACGCAGATCCTTAATATGACATCCACGGACTATGATGGCGTCCGCGACGCCAAGGGCAATATCAGTTTAGCCTACAACTTCAGATGGGCCTCATTCCTGGCTTACGATTATGCCTTCAGCGTAGGGTATGCCGTATTGAGGGACGGGGCCGTCGTGGGTGATGTAGTGCCTCTGGGTAATATAAATATCTCTCCGAACAGTTGGTCATGCTATTATGGCACAATGAGTTTCGGCTCTGGCCTGGACGACGGCAATTACCAGTTGCGACTTTTCAGCAAGTATGGCACAGATGACTGGAAGCCCTGCCTGGATCCGGATAATGACTACACGCTGACTATGCAGGTGACCAGCACGAATGTCACATTCAAGAAAGGGGCGAGTGAACCAGCGCCAGAACCGGCACCCGAGGTCACGGATGCCGACCGCGAAGCACTGACGGCACTGTTTGACACTGTCAGGAAAAGTGTCAGTGAAAAGATGACTGCCGCCACTGCGGTCAGTGAGAAACTGAAGACAATCGAAGCAGGCCTGTCTAATCTGAAGGCTGACATCAGCGCGCTGAATGAGCAGGTCAGTACCGTAGAGGCCAAGATTTCTGATGACCATCTGACTGCCGCCCAGAAGGAGAGTTATACAGTGCAACTGAATGCGCTCAAGACGCAGTTGAAGGATACGAGCGACAAGTTGTCCTCGATGCTTGCCGAGGAGCAGTCGCTGCAGAGCAATGCCAGTACGCGCAACGCCACACTCAGCAAACTGTCGGACGACATCACGAAGGCCGCATCCGAGGTGGGAGCAATCGCCACGAAGGATGCACTTGACGCTGCAATGGCGAAGGCCGCTGAACTGGACAAGGAGCAGGGAGCCGTCAACGTCGCTGAGGACGACCAGCGGATCAGTAGTCTGGAAGCAGCACTTGGCGCAGCCTCCGTGGCCGCTGTCAATGACGGCCTGACCGTGCTCTCCGGCACCATCGACGCGGCTATTGCAGAGGCCATCGCAGCAGCAGAGGAGGAGGCCCGGCAGAAAGAGCAGGAAGAGAAGATGAGGGAGGCCAAGGAGACTTTCGACAAGGCGCTGGCTGATCTCACTGCCACCATCGAGCGCCAGACGGGCTATTATGAGCAGAATGTGGCGTATCTGTCAGAACTGAAGGCCAAGGTGGCGGAGATAGAGGAGCAGACTGCCGACATCAAGGCTACTGCCGACAATATCGCCCAGATGATCGACGATCTGAAGTCGGCCGATATTCGTTCGCGTGCCTCTGAAGAGGATATCCGGAAATGTCAGGATGCATACGATGCGCTCAAGGACGATATTTACCACTTGGAGGCGAATGCTGCTATCCTCAAAGACATGATAGAGAAGATTGAGGCGCAACTGGTGCAGGTAAAGACGGAGATAGACGAGACAGCAGACCTGCGCGACAAGTTAGCGGCAGAGGCTGCCGGACTGACCAGTGCCGACGAAGTGAAAGGACTCGCCAGACAGGCCTCTGAGCAATCCTATCTCCTCGAGGACTGGGGGACTAATGCCTCAAATACAGTTATAAAGAATCTCAACACGCTGATCAGCAATGTGAACATCGTCGTCAATGAAGTGAATGCGGTGTCTACGGAGACTGATCGGGTGTACACTCAGGTGACTTATGCGACGTCCATCGAGGGCATCGTGCTTGACGAGGCTGAAGTGGAGGGCCGCTATGACTTGCAGGGCCGACGTGTAGACAGCAGTTACCGAGGTGTTCAGATAGTCAGACTAAAGAATGGTACAACCCATAAGATTCATTTTAAATAAAAAAGTAAGATTATGAAGAAAGTATTAATGACAGTGGCATTTGCCATGGTTGCCAATTTTGCCTACGTAGGCACAGTTCAGGCACAGGATGTAATCACCGACCCCGCTCAGCAGCAGTTGACGATCGAGGCCCAGAAGCAGGCCGAGAAGGAAGCCAAGAAGCAGCAGAAGGCTATCGAGAAGCAGCAGAAGGCTCAGAAGAAGGCTGAGAAAGAGGCTAAGAAAAAGGAAAAGGAAATCAAGAAGCACAACGATGCCGTGAAGAAGGCCGAGAAGGCTCAGAAGGCTGCAGAGAAGGCTGCACAGAAGGCTCAGGAGGCTGCCGCAAAGGCTGACGCCGCTCCTGGCGACCTGAAACTGAGGGCTGCTGCCGACAAGGCAAAGGCAAAGGCTTCGGCTGCCGCGCTGAAGGCTGAGAAACTGGCCAAGAAGGTGAAGTGAGTATCGGTTTGAAAATAAAAGAAATCCTCAACCAGCGTTGAGGATTTCTTTTTATTGGTATTGCCGGAGTGCCGCTATCAACTCTCCGTTTTCAGTCTTAGTACCGATTGTGATACGCAGACAATTCTGGCATAACTGCACTTTGTTTCGGTTCCTGACAATGATGCCCTTGTCGACCAGATAGTCGTAGATACGCTTGGCGTCTGTCATACGAGCCAGGAAGAAGTTGGCATCCGTGGGGAATACCTCCTGACATATAGGCAGCAGCCGGAAGGCGTCTATCATCCGTCTGCGCTCCTCCAGCAGGATCTTCACCCATTTGTCTACCTCGAATGGGTCCTTCAAGGCTTCGAGGGCCTGCTGCTGGGTGAGCAGATTGATGTTATAGGGATATTTCACCTTGTTGAAGATGTCCACGATCTGCTGTGAGGCAAAGGCCATTCCAAGCCGGATGGCAGCACACCCCCACGCCTTTGACATCGTGTTGAGCACGACGAGGTTGGGGTGTTCCGACAGTTCTGAGCGCAAGGTCTTCTGTGAGGAGAAGTCGCTGTAGGCCTCGTCGACGATTACGATGCCCTCGAAGCGGTCGATGGTCCTGACGATCTCCTCGCGTATGATGTTGTTGCCCGTCGGGTTGTTGGGCGAGCATATCCAGATCAGTTTCGTGTGGGGGTCAGTGGCAGCGAGCAGTTTGTCGGCAGTGATCTGATAGTGCTCGTCGAGCAGCACCGGGCGATACTCCGTATCATTGATGTCGGCACATACGCGGTACATGCCATAAGTGGGCTCGATGGCCACGACATTGTCAATTCCGGGACGGCAGAAACAGCGATATACGAGATCTATCGGTTCGTCGCTTCCATTGCCGAGGAAGATGTTCTCCACGGCCACGCCCTTCACTTTCGAGATGACGGCCTTCAGTTCCAGTTGCAGCGGGTCGGGGTAGCGGTTAAAGGGTGCGTTATACGGATTCTCGTTCGCGTCGAGAAACACGTGCGCTTCCCTGCCGGCATACTCATTGCGTGCACTGCTGTAGGGTGCCAGATTCCAGATGTTAGGCCTTGTCAGTTCTTGCAGACTCTTCATAATTCACAATTTTTAATGCACAATGCACAATGTTCAATGCACAATGTTCAATGTTCAATGTCCTTCAGTCTCACCGTCATCGCATTCTTGTGGGCATCCAACTGCTCGGCTTCAGCCATCAGTTCCACGGCATGTCCGATACGCCTGACACCTTCCTCTGTCAGATGCTGGAAGGTGACCTTGCGGCAATAACTGTCGAGGTTGACACCGCTATAGGCGGTGGCATAGCCGTGGGTGGGCAGGGTGTGATTGGTGCCGCTGGCATAGTCGCCGGCACTCTCGCAGGCGTATTTCCCCAGGAAGACGCTGCCGGCATTGACCACCATCGAGGCCACCTTCTCATAGTCTTCCGTCTGAATCACCAGATGCTCGGGTGCGTAAGTGTTGGACAATGCTACGGCCTCATGGATGTCACTGGATAGGACTATCACGCTGTTCTCCAGTGCCTTCTGGGCTATCTCCTTGCGAGGCAGGGCCCGGAGTTGGCGGCTGACCTCCTTCTGCACGTCGTCAATCAGTTTGTTGGAAGTGGTGATGAGGAACACCTGTGAGTCGACACCGTGTTCAGCCTGCGAGAGCAGGTCGGCAGCGACAAACTCTGCGTTGGCGGTATCATCGGCGATGACACATACCTCAGAGGGGCCTGCCGGCATGTCGATAGCCACGTCGTGGAGGCTCACTTGCTGTTTGGCGGCCATCACGTATTGGTTGCCGGGGCCGAATATCTTGTACACCTTGGGCACAGTCTCCGTGCCGTATGCCATCGCGCCGATGGCCTGTACGCCGCCGGCCTTGAAGATCTTGCTGACGCCAGCCACGCGGGCGGCTGTCAGAATGGCAGGATTGACCTTGCCCTGACGGTCGGGCGGAGTGCAGAGTACGATCTCCTTGCATCTGGCTATCTTGGCAGGAGTTGCCAGCATCAGCACGGTGGAGAAGAGTGGGGCAGTGCCACCGGGGATATAGAGTCCCACCTTTTCGATGGCTATGCTCTTCTGCCAGCAGGTGACGCCCGGCTGCGTCTCTATCCTCTTCGAACGGAAGCGCTGCGACTCGTGGAATGCTCCGATATTGGCGTGGGCGAGCCGGATGGCTTCCTTCAGTTCCTCGCTGACCAGTGTCTCTGCCTCGTCAATCTCTTCTTTCGTGACTTCAAGTGTAGGCAGATCCACGTGGTCGAACTTCAGTTCGTAGCCTTTCACGGCTTCGTCGCCCCGCTGACGCACATCTGCCAGCACTTCTGCCACAGTCTGATTCAGTGTCGAGACGTCCAGGTGCGGACGCTCCACGATCTTCTGCCATTCGCTTCGCTCAGGATATCTGATAATCTTCATAATTATATCTTGGTAATCATAATTCCCATTTCTCAATTTCTACAGAATCATCTTTTCTATTGGAGTCACCAGAATGCCCTGTGCTCCCATCTCCTTCAGTTTGCCGATGATCTCCCAAAACTGCTTCTGGTCGAGCACCGTGTGGACGGAGCACCATTCTTCGTCGGCCAGGGGGATGATGGTGGGGCTCTTCAGGCCAGGCAGCACATTGACGATCTCCTGCAGCCGGGCTTTGGGGGCATTCATGCGCACATATTTCTTGTCCTCTGCATCCTTCACGGCCTTGAAGCGGAACAGCATCTGCTCCAGTATCTGGCGCTTCTCCTCTGAGAGACACTTGTTGCCGATCAGCAGTGCCTCACTTTGCATCACCACCTCCACCTCACGTAGATTATTGCTCACCAGCGTGGAACCGCTGCTGACGATGTCGAAGATGGCATCGGCCAGTCCGATGCCCGGGCTGATCTCCACGCTTCCTGTGATGACGTGGATCTCAGCCTGGATGCCGTGCTTGTCAAGAAACTGGCGCAGGATGGCAGGGTAGGAGGTGGCTATCTTCTTGCCGTTGAACCATTCGACGCCCTGATAGTCGATCTCCTTGGGGATGGCCAGCGAGAGGCGGCATTTAGAGAAGCCCAGGCGCGAGATGATGTCAGCATCCTCGCCACGCTCTGCATATTCGTTCTCGCCGACCACGCCGATGTCGGCCACACCTGATGCCACGCTCTGGGGGATATCGTCGTCACGCAGGTACAGCACTTCCAATGGGAAGTTTGATGACTGTACCAACAGTGTCCTTTTACTGGCTCCAACCTTGATGTCTGCCTCTGCGAGCAGATTCATCGTGTCTTCAAAAAGTCGTCCTTTCGACTGTACTGCAATTCTTAACATACTATATGCTTAAGTCTGATAATCTCGTAATTCGGCTGCAAAATTACGAAATAATGCTGACGTAGCAAAGTAATTTTGGAAGATTAACGCAAATCGGCCTTAAAATAAGGGCAATATAAAAAGCCCCGCCGCCCTTGTCTGGGCGGCGGGGCGGCTTTGTCCTGACTGTTTACTCTGCCACGGCACCGGACTCGCCGCTGCCGCCGACGTTCTCATAGTCCTCATCGAAGACGTTGCTGTCACCATCTGACACGCAGAGCATACCAGTCATCTCAATCTCAATAACCTCCACTTCGGGAGTTACATACATTTTGTTCATCATCTTTGTTTGTTTATTTATTATTAATTTAATCTGTTGCTATTTCACTATCACCTTGCGGCCTCCCTTCACGTAGATGCCCTTGCGCGGAGTGTCCGTGCGCCGGCCGTTCAGGTCGTAGTACACCTCCTGCCCCTCGGCGGCGGCCTTCAGCAGCCCCTCGATGCCGGTGGTCTCGTCAGCATCACCGCCGACGCGGATTGTCAGGATGTCGTTGTTCTCCTCTATCTGGTAGTCGTCGAATGCGGCGCCGCGCGTCCTGTCTGCGGCAGCCGAGGCGGGAATCTGCAGGTAGGCCTTGCCGTCGGGAACCGTCAGGTTGTCGACCACGGCCTTGAACTGCCCGCTGCTCAGATAGTAGTTCACCATCTGGCCATCGGTCTCGCCCACGGTGATGGCCGCGCCCGTCGTGTTACCCACAAGCATGTTCACGAACGTGGTCTGTGCGGCCTTCGAGGGGATGGTGTAGGTGGCGTTCGACTGGCCCTTCAGCAGCAGCGGCGTGCCGGCGGAGGCCTTCAGCACGCGGCTCAGCATCACCCGTCTGGCCTGCGTGTCGTAGCCCGTGGCGGCATAGGCATACATGTCGCTGAAGCTGGAGAAGTCGAGGTCTACGGATGCGCAGACGGTGGACTTGCCCGATGCGGTCAGCGTCACCGTCAGGTCGCTGCCGGCCTTGGCCGAGGGGAACGTGGTGGGCAACTGCAGGTAGGCCTTGCCGGCGGGTATGTAGGCATTGGCGTTCACCGTCACGAACTCGCCGCCCTTCATCACGTAGTTCGTCCGGTCGCCGTCGGTCTCGCCGATCTCCACGGTCTTGCCCGATGCGTTGCCCACGAACATGTTCTGATAGGTGTAGTTGACACGCTCGGCGAAGGGGATCTCGAACACGCCCTCGGCGCCCTTGATCAGGATCGGCATGCCGGCGGGCACCTGATAGATGCGAGCCAGCGTCAGTTGCTTGTCAGCGGCGTCGTAGCCCACGGCTATGTAGGCCTGTGCGCTGGCGTTCGTGAAGTCGAGGGGGCGGGAGGCGGTGTAGGTCGTCTTGCCCGTCGCGCCGATGGTCACGCTGGCGGCATCCTCAGTGTCGGGGGCGGCATGGTTGACGATGGTGAAGGTGGCCGAGGCCTCGCCCGTGTAGTTGCCCTGTCCGGTGACGGTCACCGTGGCCGTGCCGGCTTCGGTGTTGTCGGCGTATTCCACGGTGTAGTCCGTGCCCTCCACGAGCGTCGTCTGGCCATGCTTCACTTCCACGGCCGGAGTCAGCGGGCCTCCGGTATAGGTCTGCTCGGCGATGGCGCTGATCATGCCGGCGTCCAAGGGCTTCGCATTGACGGTCAACTCATACCAGTCGCTGGCTGCGTTATAGTTGCGGGTTTTGGGCAGCGAGGCCGTGATCCTCACCACGCCGAGGCCGACGATATGCACCTCACCGGTGCTGCCGTCGACCGTGGCGATCGTGCCTGCCCTGTCATCCGACGAGTAGGTCACCAGGCCGTCGCCCGTGACCGCCGGCTTGATGGTGAAGTCCGCATCGCCGAAGGTCTTCTGGAACTTCCAGGGGTTGAACGTCACCCCACCGGCGGCGGGCTGGATGATGAAGGTCGTCGTGGTCTGGCCGGCGTAGTCGTCGCTTGTGCCGACGGCGGTGATGGTCACGGTGGCCGTGCCGGCGTCCGTGTTGTCACTGTAGGCGACGGTGTAGTCGGTGTTCTCGGTCAGCGGTGTCGAGACGTCCGTCACGATGACGGCGGGTGTCTGCGCCTGGCCGTTGTAGGTCACGACGGCGATGTCGTTGATTCGGATGTCCGTGTGGGTCAGCAGTTTCTTGTAGGTGGCGCTGATCTCCACGTTGGCCCGCTGCATGGTGAATGTCCACTGGTTCTGCTGTCCGCTGACGGCGGTCAGCGTCACGTCCTTCAGCAGGCTGATGTCCTCGGTGGCACGGGTAGCGGCAGCGTACCATGTACCTGAGGGCTGGTTGACCACCCAGCCATCGGCGGGGGTGATGGTCACGGTCACTTCATCGCCTTCATTGGCCGATGTTGCATCGGTGTTGTCGCCCACCTTGAACGTGATGGTGCCGTGCTCACTGGTGCCGACTTTCAGTTCGTAGGCGCTCGCGGTCATGACTGTCATGACGAGGGCGAGCAGTGCGAAAATTTTCTGTTTCATATACATATTACCTTTATTATTCATGATACATTACTTTACCACCTCCTTGCGGCCGTTGTGGATGTAAACGCCCTTGCGCTTCGGAGCGGCCTGGAGTTTGCGTCCGTCGAGGTCGTACCAGTCGCCGTCGGCAGATTCTTCACTCTTCACTCTTAACGCTTCATTGATGCCAGTGGTGTCGCCGAAGACGATGCTGACGGAACGGGCATTGGATGGGGTATTGACCTCCAGCCATGCCTTGTTGGCGGCGATGTCGATGGCGTTCTTTACCCATACGAACTCCTTGCCGTTGAAGGCGTAGTTGTTCTGCGTACTGGTGCTGGCGGCAATCTGCGCAGCATCCAGGGTTCCCTTGAACTCAGTGGCAGCGGTGACGTTGTCAGCCTCGTTGGTGGTGGGGATGAGCAGGATGGTCTTCTCCGTCTCGGCATTGTTCTTCACCAACAGCGGGGTGCTGGCGGCGGCCACAGTCAGTTCGGTAGCCGTGGCCTTGTCGCCGTTGACGGCGGTGATGGTGTAGAGTTTGGCTTCGGTGTCCTCCACGTAGAGGGCCTCGTCCTTATAGTAGGTGATGTACTCGCCGGCGGGGACAGTCACCTCGTAGCCCTGGAAGAGGGTGAAGACATTCGACAGTGCGGTCTCTCCGCTGTAGTTGCTGCCTTCGGCGGCCACGGCCTTGACCACGTACTTGCCGGGGGCGTAGGTGAAGTTGCTGAAGGTCATGGCCGTGCCGGTGGGCTGGTCATTGTCGTCGGCAGCGAAGATCTGCACGGTGTAGTCCGTTATGGCGGTGAGGTCTTTCTCCTCAATGTCATCGCGGACCTTGAAGAGGGCCATCACCTGCTCGTTGGTCAGCCCTACGGGCACAAAGCTGTTGCCCTGGTTCTGCACGCGGAAGCGGCTGTTCTGCTGTGCGTCCTGCACCGTCACGTCCATATCCACCGTCATGTCGCGCTTGATGGTATAGTTGGCGGTCACGTCGTACTGCGGCATCTTGAACGAAGCCTCGCCGTTACCGTCGGCGATGGTCACTGCGGGACCGGTGGGGGGCTCTACCTTCATATAACGATACAGCGTAGTATTGCCGCTTTCGTACTTGGTGTAGGTCACATTATCAGTGGAGTAGCTCAGCGTAGCATCTGAGATGTTTGGAAAGCTGTTGAAGGCGTTAGCTGTAGAACCATCGGGGTATTTTTGATTATAGACCGTAGATGTACCGCCTATGCCTCCCGCGCCACCAATAGCGGTAAGGGAGCCTGTCTGGATTGAAATGCTGACACCAGAGACAGCAGGGGCACCGTTTCCACCATCAAAACTACTATATTCATCGAAATATCCATTACCACCGGCTCCGCCAGTTGCAGTGATGGTGGCATTGGCAATGGCCAACTGGCCAGAGCCTCCGATAGCAGTGGAACCTGCTGCTCCAGGAGTATAACTATTAGGACCATTGGCTCCGGTGGCACCATTGACGGCGAGCGAGCCGCCGCCGGTGACAGTGAGGGTGGCACCGCTGTTGATGGTGAGTCCATTGTTGACGGTCACGGTGACGCCCTCGTTGATGGTGAGGGTCTGGTCGCCGGTCACGCTGACTGCCGAGAGCGTTGCGTCGGCTGTGTAGGCTTCCGTGGAGAAACTGTCAGCCCATGCGCCCGTGGCTGCCGTGATGAGCAGGGCGAGCGTCATTATATATCTTGATATTGTTTTCATATATTGTATTCTTTTTATGTTATACCTTATAATATATACATTCGCGAGGGGGTTAGTTCGTTGGCTTCTTCTTCGCCTCCACCTTCTCGATGATGTAGCCGCGCTTGGCTTTGAGCTTCACCTCGGTTTCGGGTGTGATGCCGGTCTTGGTGGCCTCGCCGGTGTTGGCGTCGATGGTGACGGACTCGCTGCCTACGGTGACGCTCTCAACCTTGCCCTTCGAGAAGTCGTTGGCGGGCTTCACGGTGAGGTCGTACTGCTCTACGGCGGTGAACTCGCTGCTGTAAACGGTGCCGTCGTAGGGGCTGTTCTCGTCGGTCTGCTCGGCCTTAATCCAGTAGTAGCCGGGCTTCATGTCGGCAAGGAAGGCTTCGAGGGTCATGGGGTTGTCCTGGTCGTAGTCGATGGCGCCCTGTCCGTTCTCTGCGCCCACGAGCACCTTGATGGTGATGCCGTCGGCAGCGATGATGTTCTGAGCTTCAGCAGCGGCCAGCGGGTCGATGAGCTGGATGGTGAGTGCCTCGGCGGGCTGATACTTGCCGTCGTCGCCCTTCTTCACGACGATGTTGCCAGAGCTGGGCAGTCCGCTGAAAGCCACGGGATTCGCCTCGTCCTGCATGTCGCGCACCAGGGTATAGTTCACGTCCACGTCGAAGGTCGGCATCTTGAACGATGCCTCAGTGAAGAGGTCCTGTTCGCTTGCCGCGTTGGTGGTCACCTCAACGTCGGGCTCGGTAGAGTCGCTGCCAGGCATCGTCTCATATACTTCATGGGTAGTTGGGTTGAAGTGTATGGTCAAGGTGTAGGTGCCAGCCTCGGCGATATTGATAACGCGGTCTTCATCAGCAGGATATGCCTCTTCCCAGTCGCGATTCTTCACGACCTTGTATTGCACATTATCATCGAGATAGACGTTGGTGTAGGTGATGCTGTAGGTGCCATCACCGTTCTT
Organism: uncultured Prevotella sp.; assembly: GCA_947167845.1. GTDB lineage: Bacteria > Bacteroidota > Bacteroidia > Bacteroidales > Bacteroidaceae > Prevotella. Next base: position 18,586 of record CAMVJQ010000005.1, read on the forward strand.
CGTCATGTCATTGGCGGTGTAAGAAGCATCCCAAGGCGAGCCAAACATGGCTGAGTTGTTGCCGGCCACGGTGTAGGTGTCTGCCGCCCATGCGCCCGTGACTGCCGTGAGTAGCAGGGCGAGCGTCATTATATATCTTGATATTGTTTTCATATATTGTATTTCTTTATGTTGTTTATACCTTTTATATTATATACGCGCGAGAGGTCTCTCTGACGGATCAGAGAACCGTCCCCTGATTCGCCTTGAGTTCTGGCCACATAGCTCAATCATGGTCTTGATAGCCGAGATAATCACTGCATCCATATGTCGCACCATCAATAATGGCATCACTGATCTTGACACGCTTTTTATCCGCCACGTTAGCAATAATCGTTCCGCCACATTCTTGCAAACTACCGTCCATATCATGACAAACCTTCCCGCTATACATCCCATAAGTGCCTATGCTCAAGCAAGCTGGAGCATTACCGCTTTCAATAAATTGCTGCCATGTAGTGCCGGGAGCTACAGTATAATTCCCATCAGCATAATTAGGATCCTCTCCTCCAACACGTTTAACAGTGAATGAGACAGAAGGAGCTGCCGCCTCCTTCTTCTTCACCTCCACCTTGCGGAACTTGTAGCCTTCCTTGGCGGTCATCTTCACCTCGCTGCCCATCTTCACGCCCTCGAGCTTACCCTCGGTGACGGTGGCGGCTGTGCCACCTACAGTAACGGTGGCCTTGCCGGCCTCGATGGTGTTGGCGTTGGCGGCGTTGAACTGGATGTCGAACTTGTTGGTGAGCACCTGGACGGTGAGGCAGGCGGGCTCGGTGTCGTTGAAGGTGTTGTCGAGCGTGGCGGCTACACCCTCGGGGGCGTCGGCGCCCTGGATGTAGTACCATACGTAGACGGTTGCTCCGTCGTCAGCGACGTTCTCGGCTGTGGGCACTGTGGCGCTGAAGGCGGTGAGTGCGGGGGCCTCGGTGGCTGAGGTGCCGATGGCGTACATCAGCGTGCCCTGCGTGACCTCGGTGCTCTCTCCGGCGAAGGCCACGATGCCGGTGCCCTCGGCGATGAGCGATGCGTCGGTGCCGGCGATGACGCCTTCAGCGGCTTCGGGCAGCAGCGTCTTCACTTCGGGCTCGGTGCCCGTGGTGGCGAATGCGGCTGCCTTGGCGTAGATGGGTGTCAGCACCACGTCGCTGCCGGGCATCGAGAAGGTCCATGTGTTAGCGGACGAGCCGGGGGTTACCTCGATGGGTGGCTCGGCGGTGTTGAAGAACTTATACTCTGATTTTCTAGAAAAGATCCAACTTTTCGTAAGCTTATCTTTTACATCAGCAGGTGATCCATATTCGAAGTCAACATAATGAGCGGCATCACCATCGAATGCATAGATGAGAAAAACCCTGCCTGTTTGGGGTACGCCCGTCCATGCCTGGGCCTCAGCATAGGTTGATGCCGAGAAGCCTGGCAGGTCGCCAGCGGTCACAGGGTTATCGTCGTTTTCCCAATCTGCGGGCACCTCGATTTCCACTACGTTGAGCGTGCCTTGTGCCCACGCGCCCGTGACTGCCGTGAGTAGCAGCGCGAGCGTCATTATATATCTTGATATTGTTTTCATATATTGTATTTCTTTATGTTGTTTATACCTTTTATATTATATACGTGCGAGAGGGGTTAGCGGTTATCGGTGATTGTTCCAGCGACAGCCTTGCCGCCAGCGCCTCCTTGTCCATTACCATTTACGCCATGCGTACCGTCGGTGGCTGTCCACGTTCCGCCGCTTATGGTCGCATCTCCGCCAATAGCCGCACCGCCGTTTCCTCCATATTCATCCATACCCATTGCACCAATGCTACCGCCATTGCCGCCTGTGGCTGTCACTGTGCCGTCTGTTATGGTCACGTTGCCACTAATAGCTACACCGCCTGCAGCTCCATAAGAACCGCCACTCATCATACCGACTCCACCGCCATTGCCGCCTGTGGCTGTCAGCGTTCCACCGCTTACAGTCACATTTCCGTTGATAGCGTTGCCACCGGCATTTGCTCTGTTATCCGTGTCCATAGACTCATCACCAACACCTTGGCCATTGCCACCCTTGGCGTTCAGTGTTCCGCTGGTCAGTACCAACGTGCCGGTACCTGCAACGGTGGAAGCGGTGCTGTTGTTCGTGCCGTTGATGTTCATCGTGCCATTGCCCTCGACGGTGAGCGTTGCGCCTTCGGCCAGGCTGATACCCTTGTTCAGGGTGAGTGTCTCGCCGTCGGTCAGCGTGAGTGTCACGTCGCCGCTCACGGTGATGGCGTTGCCGTAGGTCAAGCCGCCTGCGGGAACTGCGTAACTGCCTGCCGTCCATGCGGTGGTGGTGTTGTCAAGCGGGGTAGATGCCGGAGCAGCCTTCTTCTCCGCCTTTACGCCGATGACTTTCTTCGAGCCGGTGTAGGTGACGGTGACGGTCTGGCCCTTCTTCACGTCGGCGTTGGGAGAGGCGGTCCACTCAGGCTCGGCGGGAGGCTCGGGGTTGACGCCCTCGGCGAAGGTGACGGCGTAGGTGGGCTCGGCGGCGATGGTGACGGTGAGGGCGTTGGCGGAGAGGATGTCGCCGTCGCTGAAGTTCTCTTCGTCTTTGTTGCTGTCGTTGCCGCGCACGTAGTAGTAGACGTAGGCCTGGCCCTGGGCGAGGCTCTCGGCGGTGGGCACGTCGGCTGTCCACTGGTCGGCGGCGAGGGCCAGCAGGGCGGCGTCGTCGAGGGCGGTCGGGCTGACGTAGTACATCACGGTGCCCTGGGCGGTCTCGGTGCTGCCGATGTTGGCCACAGTGCCGGCTTTGACGATGGCGCCGTCGGTGGTGGCGGGCACGTCATTGATGGCGGTGGGGGCTGCGGTGAGCGCGGCCTGCGGGTAGTACTCGGGCTCCAGTGTCACGTTGCCGCCGGGCATGGTGAACGTGCCGGCCTTCTTGGCCTTGTCCCAGGCGACCTCGGGACCGGAGGGGGGCTCGGCGATAGTGAAGGTGATGCTTTTAATAAAATTAACTGCTCCTTGGATGCTGACGCTCTCGGCATCGCCTGTCCATGTCAGTTTGGAAGTGTATTCCCAAACATCGGGCATTTCTTGAGGGTCAGGTTGGACAGCTTCTATTAACTCGTAATCCCATCCGCTGACACTTAAAGGTGATGATTCAGGCATGAAGACAATCTCAATCTTGGTGAAGTTGCCCAGCGTGGTCGTGAAGGTATTAACGCCTTTATTATAGAAAAAATCAGAATGACGGGCATCGTTATTACTGGGTGTCACGGTCACATCGTACTTGGTAAATGCGGCACTACCGGTGCCATAGAAGTCGTTTGTTACCCACGTGACGGTGGTTGCCCACGCTCCGGTCGTCACGGCCAATAGCGCGACGAGCGTCAGTAATGTTTTCTTTAATTGTCTGACCTTCGGTCGAAAATTCTCACGTTCGGCAAAGCTCAAGCGAGCTTGGCTTTGCGCTCTCTTAATCGAATTTTTCATATTACTTATAATTTTATTTGTTTCTTTTTTCTTTTAACATATAATTACCATGTAATTGACCATTAATTTAATTCATGACTAATTCGTGGGACTCCGCGAAGCGCCTGAGCACCAACGGAGCGCAAGAATTCGTGTCTTATCTTAAACATGTAATTGCCATGTAATTGACCATTAATTTTTAGTCGTAGACAGGACGCATGTTCTTGTCAAGCAGGATACACTCGTTGGATTCCTCGTCGTAGCCGTAGCGCTCACCCTGAAGGCTCGGTTGCCCGAAGTTGATGAGCAGTCCGATGGGTTTCTTGGTCAGACGCAGGTAGTTGAACAGCTGTGCACGATGGGCGGAGTTAAGCTCTTCCACCGATTTCAGCTCTACTACCACGTCGCCCACCACGATGTCCATCTTGTAGAACTTCTCCATCTCGTGGTGCTTGTAGAAGCAGGGCAGCTCCTTCTCGCGCTCGTTGTCGATGCCTCGGTCGAGCAGTTCCAGATGAAGTGCCTCATTGTAGACGGGTTCCAGCAGGCCCCAGTTCATCACGTCGTGAACCTCCATGGCCGCGCCGATTATCTGATAGACCGTGTCCTTGTACTTCTTGAAATCCATTGTCTCTATCTAACTTAAATTAATGAATAATTCGAGGTAATTCGTGTTTAAAATCACATCGATGGATTCGTTGCTCAGTCGTTGAGTAGCGTGCTTTTTGCCGAAATATCGGTTGCTCAGTCGTTGAGTAGCGTCCTCCGAGGGTCAAAACCCCGTGCTCAGTCGTTGAGTAGCACTTTTTTGTTTCCATCGTCATCTCTATACATTATATATATATACGCGCGCGCGAGGGGATTACTCCGACAGGTAGAACGCGATGCATTTCGCCTTTTCGCCGCCGAAGAATTCATCAGCGCCCGTCAGCAGATCAACCGTCGAGGCGGCGGCAGTGCCCTTCCAGGTGACGGTAGAGATTAGTTTTTCCATATCAAAATTAAATGTCCATCCCGTGCCGAGATTTGCAGAATCCCAACCACCAGGGCCAGCGAGCGTCATCTCGATCTTTGTGAACTTCTTGCCGGTCGGTGCCGTGAAGGTGAAGCCGCCGGATTCCATCGCTTCGAATCTGATGCCATCCTTTTCCGGATTTCCGTTACCAGACCAACTGGCAGATTTCCTGTCGCCATTACAACTCAGCGTGACGCCCTCCTTAGTATATGACTTGGTGCCCGAGACATTAAGGTCGGTGACGTTCGTAGCGTCCCATACGATGTCGGCCACGGGAACCTCAATGGCCGTAGCCGCAATCTCGCTGTCGCTGTGCGTGTCGTCGCCCTTCACGTAATACCAAACATATACCTTGCCACTGGCGGTGATGGTCTGAGCCGTGGGCACCGCGTCGCTGAAGCCATCCGTCGAGGTAGGCTTCGTGTTCGTGGTGGTCACTGCATACATCAGCGTGCCGCCGTCGGCCACGCCACCGCTCACCAGCGCCGTCGTCTTGCCAACGCCAACAATCGCCGCACCCGTCGGCGCCGTCGTCACCGTAGCCGGTTCCTTCGCCGGCTCCGCGTCGCTTGTAGCCTTGATGCCCTTCACCTTCAGTCGTCCGGTGTACTGCAGCGTCACGGTCTCCGAGCCGTCGCCCTTCAGTCCGCCGATGGGCAGCGCCTGGGCCTCGCCCTCGCCAACCTTCACCGTCCACTTGTCGGCATCCTTCACGCCGGACTTCATGTTAGCGAAGAGGGGGGAGGTGACGCTGACGAAGATGCCATGAGCATAACTACCAAAATTTATACTGATGGTGGCTTTGCCATCGGCATTCACCGTGACCGGGGTGCTTGCGCCGTTTAATTCGCCAATGCTGACGACGCTGGTGTTGTTGGAGGTGATTCCGGTAAGAGGCATTTCAAAACCGGACATAGTGCTGACTAAATAACTGAAGGTAGGGCCCCCCGAAACGGACTCAAAGAGTTCGCCGATGGTAGTGGCGTAGGGCAGCGGCTGCTCCAGCGAGCGTGTCTGTTCGCGGTAAGTGGCCGTAATCAAATGCTTGGCGTCTTGCGCCCACGCGCCCGTGGCTGCCGTCATCAGCAGCGCGAGCAGAAGTAATAATTTGTTTTTTCGCATAATTATAAGTTTTAAAAATGTTACTAATCAGGTGAATTATATATATGTTTTCTCGAAGTTATCGGAGTTACCGAAGTTCTTTTAGTCGCTACGCTTTGTAAAAGCGAGCAGAGCTCGAGCGATCGAAGTGAAGACGAAACGGATACGAAAACCGCCGAGCCCGTCTCCCGATGTCTCGGCGGATATTTTTGACCTTTGGTCGAAATCGCTCACGCTCGGCAGAATGAGCAAGCTCTTCTGCTCTCGCTTACTCGCGATTTTCTGTGTGGGGATGTCTTGTGCGCTACTTCACGCTTGTGGCCTGGTCCTCGTCGTCCATGCGGGTGTCCCAGAAGCCGACGATGTGAATGGTATCGTCATCAACGCGGTACACTAGTTTGTTCAAGCCATTGATGATGACGCTGCGATATGCTAGCGGGCGGTCCTCAAATAGCGGGTCGATCTGCCCGATGCCCGGGCTGCGCTTCAGGAGGTCAGTGGTTTCGCGAATCTCCTGCTTGAATTTATACTTGCGCTTGGCACCAAACTGCTGGCGAATGTAGTTGGCCACTTCGTCACGTTGCCGCCTGGCGCGTTCAGACCATTTTACTCTCATACGGCTTCCAGTTGCAGTTTCTGTTCCTCTGCCAGTTCTCGCTCGTACTCCTCCTCGTCTTCTCTGCGCAGGTCTTCATCGTCGATGCCTCCTCCTGCTGCAATCTCGGCCTCGGCCTCGTCGAGCATGGCGTTTAGCTCGGCCTTGGTGTAGCGCTTGTAGGGATAGCCTTCGAGCATCTCCTCCGTTGTCAAGTTGTCAGCCACCTTAGGCTTAACACTATTTACGAGCATCGTGACGAGCTCCAGCTTCTGGCTGTCGTCCATGTCTTTCACCACGCTCCAGTAGTAGCTCATGGGGTGCGCACTGCGTCTTCTTGCGGTTGTTGTTGCCATAATCGTCGTTGTTTATTGTTTCTGGCTGCAAAGATACACATTTTCCGCGAGATTATAGCTAACGAACTTGAATTTTTTATCCCTGCATTATAGCCGCCCCTTATCAAGAGGCTCAAAATGTTTAATTTCTCTGAACTTGGTCAAAGTGTGGCGTTGCAATCTACCCGCCAGGGCACTTCATATCTCTGAGACCAAACGGATACAAAACCGCCGGGCCATCTCTCGATGTCTCGGCGGATATTATGTCTTGGGGGAATAATGTGCGGGGGGCGTCAGACAGCTACACCCGTCCGCATCACCTCGCGGTAGAGCATCGAGTCCTCGTTGTCCTCCATGAGCACCGGCTCGATGAGCACGCTCACCTTGCGGATGTCGCCCCATAGGTCGGCCGACTGTTCCCAGTGGTCAGTGATTTCGCTCCCGGGCAGGATGACGGCCACGTCGATGTCGCTGTCGGGATTGGCTTGACCCTTGGCGTAGGAGCCATACATCACGACCTTCGGCTCTGCGTGGTAGCGAGACCGTATCACTCGCTTGTACTCCCTGACAGTGTCTAGGGCCTCGTCTCGTGTAAGCGTTCTTCTATCCATTGCGTCAATTGTTTGGTTTGCTCTATGAAATACTGGCTCACTTCCTTGCTCAGTGTGCGGGTCGTGGCAGCCTTCTGTTCAGGGTAGCGGGCCTCGATGTACATCGGCTCGATGTGGGCGATGAAGCGAAGCTGCTCTTCGGAGAGCTCGTCAATCAGTCCGCACACGTTCAACAGCCTAATGTGGTTATGCGTGTAGGGCGGGTCATCGTCATGCGTCGCCTGATAGTAGGCTTTCAGCACCTTCTCCAGCGACTGGTGGCAGAGGAAAGCTGCATAGAGCCATTAGCCGTTCGAGTGGTTCGACTCGGCCACCTCCAAGTCTTCAGCGGCAATCTCCAACCAGCGTCTTACAATGTCTTCTTTGGCCATAATCGTATCGTTTTATACTTTCTGGCTGCAAATATACAACAATTTTCCGATATTCCTGCTAAGGAAGAGTCTTTTTTTATTCAAAGGAGAGAGTAATCAAATTATCGGAATGACCAAGGAAATAGCCATTCTTTTTCGCTGTGTTGTGATTATTTAACGTCTCTCTGCGTAGCATAAGTTAAAATGTGTATTGAGTTTCTGCGTTTTAAAGTTCCACGTCGCCCTCGCTGGGTGTGCGGTAATCGCTGACGTCCCAATCCTTGAAGGCTTTGAAAACCGTCTATCCCCTCTATGATTCCTGCAAACGCTTGTTCGTCAGTTGATTAGCGATAGACGGTTCGCTGTTTATCCCTCTATCTACCCTCTATCTACCCTCTATGATTTGCGCCTGGGGTAAAAGCCGGGCGCAGAACAAAAGCCCCTCCTTTCGTCTGCCATCAGACTTCTCTGCGGGAATGGACAGACACTATTCGGCATGAAGTGGCTGTAAACGAGCGTTTTAGTGCCTTTTTACATGCTTTTGCCTATAGGCAAAAGTTCTTGCGCCTGTAGGTAAAAGTTCTTGTGCTTATAGGCAAAAGTGGAAAGTCACCTGCGGATAGATAGAGGGTAGATAGAGGGTAGATAGAGGGTAGATAGAGGGTTTAATGTAGGATGTATCTATGGCTAATTGCCTATCAGTCAGTGTGATAGGCGGAATCATAGAGGGGATAGATGGTTCTGTGCGCTCTGGTCTATCCATGAGCCGACGGCGATGATGTACTGGTCGTCGGCAGGCTGGTAGAACACTTGTCCACGTGGCTTCATCTGGTATTTTCGGACTGATCCACTAAAATCCATCTCCGAAGCCACCGCCGAAGCCGCCCATCTGCGGGAACTCCGGGTCGGGCTCCTTGCCGATTTCAACCAGCAGTCTGAAGAGGGCTCTACGGCGCTGGGCCCATGTGGGGTAGTCGTCGGCTTTCAGGGTCCTGACCTTGAAGCCAGGCATCTGCATACCACCCATTCCGCCTTGATTCATGAAGTCGAGGGTGCTTGTGGTGATGACGCAGGGCTTGGTCTTGCCGTCGGCGAGCAGACGGTCGGCGATGGCATCGGCTCCGCCAATCTTGAACCAACTCTCCATCGTGTCGCCTTCGCCAGGGACGAGTTGTATGAAGGCGGGCATGACCATCTTGCCTCTCTGCATCGGACTCATGTACCAGGCTTCGCCTCTGTCGAGGTCGTAACTGGTGCGACCGTGCTGGATGTTGCCCATTGAGGCCAGGTTGAATGGCGAGGCAGGATTGTCGGCAATGCTATACTTGAAGCCTTTGTCAGGCGAGAGGTACATGTTGCAGGGGTCGGCCACCTGCGTGCCGTCGACGACAAAGCAGTACTTGAACGTCTCGTAGAGATATCCGCTGATGTGGATGCTCCATACGCCGTCGGAGTCGCGCTCCATAGCCAGCGGCTCGGGCAGCATCTCCACCTCCAGTTTCACGCTGTCTGCCTCTGGCGCTTTCATGCGGAAGACGATGCCTTCCTCCGTATATTCAGGTGAGACGATGGGCTTGGGGAAGAGGCGGGCCATCACGCCGGGTGTGAACTGCTGTTCCTTGCCAGTGGCGGCTGGGGCTCTGCTGGCTGACTTCATGGCAGCCTCGCTGGCCTTCTTGTTGAAGAGCAGGGGCAGCGTCTTCGTGAGGAAGTACTTGGCGTTCATCCAGGTGTGTCCGAACTTGTCGTTGGTGAACTCCTTCACAGAGCGGATGCCCTTCTTGTCGAGGAACTCCATGTAGTCGCGGGCATTGCCGTAGAGGAAGTCGTCGGTGCCCACGCCGAGCCAGAACAGTCTGATTTTAGAATTGGTGTCCTGGGCGTTGTCATACACGTTGGGGATGTCGGTGGAGGTGAATGAACTGTAGGAGCAGAGGTAAGAGAACTTGTCGAGGTTGGTCAGACCGTTGTAGAGCCCCTGGTTGCCGCCGCGTGAGAATCCGCCGATGGCCCGGTGGTCCTTGTTGTTGATGGTGCGGTAGTTCTGCTCGATATACGGCATCAGGTCGTTGATGAGGTCCTGGCTGAACACGTCGCCTCCGAAGCGTGTCTGTGGCATGCCCCCGCCTTCGCCGGGTTTCGTGGGCTTCAGTTTATACGGGTTGCCGTAGGGCAGTACCACGATCATCTCCTTGGCCTGCTTGGCAGCAATGAGGTTGTCGAGGATGTAGTTCACGCGTCCCACCTTATAATATACTTCTTCGGTGTCGGTGGTGCCGCTGATGAGATAGAAGACAGGGTATTTCTTCTGCATGTCCATCATATAGCCGGGGGGCAGATAGACGATGGCGTTGTTAGTGGCGCCGAGGCTCTTCGAATAGTAATGCACGTACTCGATTCGTCCGTGGGGCACATCTGTGATGTCGTGGGGTAGGGCACCGTCCTTGGCCTTGATCTCCAGCAGGCTGTTCTTGAACCCCTCGTTGGGGAAATACTGCGGATTCTGTGGATCCATCACGCTGATGCCGTCCACCACGAAGCAATAGGGATACATGTCAGGGGCAGCAGGGCCGAGGGTGGCCGTCCAGACACCGTCGCTGCCGCGCTCCATAGCGTGGCGCCCGGCAAACTGCACATCCACTTCCACGTGCTTGGCATGGTCGTTCCAATACTTGAATGTTACCGTTCCATCAGCATTCGTGATGGTTGACTGTCTTGACCCGTCAGGCTCTTGTGCCCAACCGTATATTGACGCGGTCAGGAGAACAGCAAGGGCAATACATTTCCTTATTTTCATATCGTTCGTTAGTTAGATAATTGTGATTCCTGCTGCAAAGGTACAAAAAAAACGGAATAATGTTCTCTTCATTTGTATCTGATAGTTTGCGATTGGTAACATTTTACGAAATTGAGTCTTGTATTCAAATTTTGCAGGGAATCATTTGGGGGTTTCGGAAATAATGTGTAATTTTGCAACCGATTTATTAAAGATAACCCCCTCGCCAGGGCTTCGGGCAAGCCGCTGGGCGCACTGACAAGACGACGGTTCTCGGGTAGAACTGGCATGGTGGGCAGGGATATGTACAACATTAAAAACAAAGGCTATTATGGCAGAAATGAATTTCGGTGGCGTCATAGAAAAAGTAGTCACCAGCAAGGAGTTCTCTTTGGAGAAAGCACGTGAAGTATTGAAAAATGAGACAATCGCCGTGATTGGTTATGGTGTGCAGGGTCCTGGACAGGCATGTAACCTGCGCGATAACGGATTCAACGTGATTGTCGGCCAGCGTCAGGGTAAGACCTATGACAAGGCTGTAGCCGACGGTTGGGTACCTGGTGAGACGCTGTTCTCTATTGAGGAGGCAGCCGAGAAGGGCACCATCCTCTGTATGCTTCTGAGTGATGCTGGTCAGATTCAGCAGTGGCCCACCATCAAGAAATATCTGAAGCCTGGCAAGACCCTTTACTACTCCCACGGCTTTGCCATCAACTGGAGCGACCGCACGGGTGTGATTCCCCCGAAGGATATCGATGTGATCATGGTGGCTCCGAAGGGGTCTGGTACGAGTCTTCGTACGATGTTCTGTGAGGGCCGTGGCCTGAACTGTTCATACGCTGTGTACCAGGATGCCACAGGCAAGGCAACGGAGAAGACATTGGCCTTCGGTATCGGTATCGGTGCAGGCTATATGTTTGAGACCACCTTCCAGCGTGAGGCCACCAGTGACCTGACAGGTGAGCGCGGCAGTCTGATGGGTGCCATCCAGGGCCTGCTGCTTGCTCAGTATGAGGTGCTCCGTGAGCACGGACACTCTCCCTCGGAGGCTTTCAACGAGACTGTGGAGGAACTGACCCAGAGCCTTGGCCCGCTCTTCGGTGCTAAAGGTATGGACTGGATGTATGCCAACTGTTCGACGACGGCTCAGCGCGGTGCCCTCGACTGGGCTCCCCGTTTCCACGATGCCATAAAGCCTGTGATGGAGTGGCTGTACTACTCTGTGCTGACGGGTAACGAGGCGCAGATCACTATCGACGCCAACTCGAAGCCCGATTATCGTGCAGGGCTTGAAAAGGAACTCGAGGCCATGCGCAATCAGGAGATGTGGCGCGCCGGTGAGACCGTGCGTAAACTCCGCCCAGAGAATCAGGATGTTTAAAAGATAAAGTTACGGGGGTGTGCTTGCGCGCACCCCCGTACTTATTTAATATAGTTTATGGGAAAATTAGTAATCAATTCGTATGATGAATTCGCAGCGCATCTGGGACAGGAACTGGGTGTCTCCGACTGGCTGCTCATCGACCAAGACCGTATTAATCTGTTTGCTGATGCCACTCTCGACCATCAGTGGATCCACGTGGACGTGGAGCGTGCCAAGGAGGAGAGCCAGTATCACAGCACCATCGCCCACGGCTATCTGACACTCTCTGTGCTGCCATATCTGTGGAACCAGATCATAGAGGTGAACAATATCAAGATGCTCGTGAACTATGGTATGAACAAGATGCGTTTCGGACAGCCTGTGGTGACGGGCTCCCGGGTGAGGATGACAACAAAACTGCATAATATCCAGAACCTGCGCGGCATCTGCAAAGTCGAGATCGACTTCAAGATAGAGATAGAGGGACAGCGCAAGCCGGCATTGGAGGGCATCGCCTCGTTCTTGTACTACTTTGAAAGGTAAAAAAGTAAAAAGGTATGGGAGGATTCTTTGGAACCATCAGTAAAAAAAACTGTGTTAACGACCTGTTCTACGGTACGGATTACAACTCACATCTGGGCACGAAGCGTGCAGGACTTGTGACTTTCGATAAGGAAAAGGGCTTCAGCAGAAAAATCCACAATCTGGAGCGCGACTATTTCCGCTCGAAGTTTGAGGATGAGTTGGATTCTTTCTCGGGCAATCTTGGGTTAGGAGTCATCAGTGACACCGACCCTCAGCCAATCATTGTGAACTCGCATCTGGGGCGCTATGCCGTCGTGACGGTGGCGAAAATCAATAATCTGCCAGAGATCGCAAAGGAGTTGCTGGATCGCAGGATGCATTTCAGCGAACTGTCAGCAAACAATATCAACCAGACCGAACTCGTGGCACTGCTCATCAATATGGGCCGCACGTTTGTGGAAGGTATCAATCTGGTGTACAAGAAGATTGAGGGCTCATGCTCGATGCTGGTTATGACGGAGAATGGCATCATTGCTGCCCGCGACTTCCTGGGAAGGACTCCTATCGTTATAGGAAAGAAGGAGGGTGCCTATGCCGTCAGCAGTGAGACAACCAGTTTCCCTAATCTCGATTACCATCGCATAAGAGACTTGGGACCAGGAGAAATCGTCTTTTTGACAGCAGACTCTATGGAAGTGCTTCAAGAGCCGTTCAAGCGCGAACAGATTTGCTCCTTCCTCTGGGTTTATTATGGTTTCCCTGCTTCCGACTATAATGGCATCAACGTGGAGGCTGTGCGCGAAGCCAATGGTAAGAAGATGGGCGAGCAGGATGACACGGAGGTGGACAGCGTATGTGGTGTGCCAGACTCTGGCGTCGGTATGGCTTTAGGTTATGCAGAAGGTAAAGGCGTTCCTTATAAGCGTGCCGTCTTGAAATATACCCCGACATGGCCACGTTCGTTCACTCCTGGCAATCAGGAGCGCCGGGCACTGGTGGCTAAGATGAAACTGATTCCCAATCCAGCGCTGCTGAAAGATCAGCGCGTGGTGTTCTGTGACGACTCTATTGTGCGTGGCACTCAGTTGAAGGATAACGTTAAGACTTTCTTCGATTATGGAGCCAAAGAGGTGCATTGCCGCATCTCGTGCCCCCCGCTCGTATATGGTTGCCCGTTCATCGGCTTCACTTCGTCGAAGAGTGATATGGAACTGATTACGCGCCGTATTATCAAGGATTTAGAAGGCGATGACAAGAAGAATCTGGAGAAATATGCCGAAACTGATTCGCCTGAATACAGGCGGATGGTGGATGAGATAGCCCATCGGTTAGGTCTCACTTCACTGAAATTCGCCAAATTGGAGGATCTGGTTGAGGCAATAGGTTTACCCAAGTGCCGGGTCTGTACCCACTGCTTTGATGGTAGCAGTTATTGTCATGAGCATGATCAGGAAGATGGGCGGCAGTTGAAGATTGATTTCTAGATTAAAGTTTCGAGAGAAATCCGTCTTGCTGAAAGATATATTCTTCTTGCAACAGATAATCAAGCGCGGCATTCAGTTTGTCAACAGGCAACTGAATGCCGCGTAAGTCTGTTATGGGATGAGGGCTGCCGTCATCGAGCAGTTCCAGAATAGCATGGGCTTCGGCTGTCAGCACCGACTCGCTGACTTTATGGCGGGAGTGGTCGAGGCAGACGTCACACTGATGACAGTCACTGCTATTGGTTTCTCCAAAATAGCGTAACAATTGACGACTGCGGCAGACATTGTCACAGGTGGCATAGTCGATCATCGCCTGGATGCGCTCGCGAAAGAGTACTTTTCGATCCTCATAGACTGAAGGCGGAATCTGTACATTCTCCATGTCCTCCCGCCGCTGGAGGTATCTGACGTAAGGTGTTTTCTTCTGGGGAATGAAATGGATGATATGTTTCTCACCCAGACTCTTTAATATAAGATAGAGTTGCTGGGGCTGCAAGCCGCATTGCTGGGCAATGAAACTTTCGTCGATGAAGTTATAGTCGACAAAAAGCCCGCCATAATTACGCAGCAGTGCCGTAATGACTTTCTCCTCGTTGGGCGAATTGTTTTCCAGACGGTAGAGGTCATTGCGGCTGACGGTGAACATCACGCGTGCCTGATTGTCTTGTTCCTCAGTATATTCTATGTAGCCCGCACGGTTCAGGATCTTCAAGGCCGAGTCTACTTGGATGGGGAAATGGCGGAATGCGTGACAGAATTTATCTATGTTGAACTCAAAAGTGGCGTGATAGCCAGAACCCACGCCTATCTGATAGAAATAGGCCAGATGCTCATAGACTTGCTTGATGTAGTCTTTTTCAGGAAAGGTATCGCTGACGCGCTTGTCCAGTTTGCGCTTATCAGCCTCGTTGTAGAGCAGGACGGCGTATGCCTTCATACCATCGCGTCCTGCTCGCCCAGCCTCTTGAAAATAGGCCTCTATGCTGTCGGGACAGTCGATGTGGATGACCAACCGTACATCGGGCTTGTCGATACCCATTCCGAAGGCGTTGGTGGCTACCATTACGCGTACCTTATCCTGCTGCCAGTCTCTCTGTCGTTCGTCCTTGACGACATAATCTAGTCCGGCGTGATAGAAGGTCGCACTAATGCCCGCTTCATTGAGCAGTTCGGCCACTTCCTTCGTGCGCCTGCGACTACGGGCATACACGATGGCACAGCCCCTCACACTGTTGAGAATATGGATGAGTTGCTCGCGTTTGTCAGTAGCATGGCGCACAACGTAAGCCAGGTTCTTCCGCTCGAAACTCATGCGGAAGGCGTTGAATGTCGGTTTGCCTGTTAGCGATGGGGAGATGGTCAGTCTGTCTTGGATATCCTGTACAACTGCAGGGGTGGCTGTGGCTGTTAATGCTAAAACGGGAATTCCTGGCAGTTCCTTGCGGATGTCGGCAATCTCCAGGTAAGAGGGTCGGAAGTCGTATCCCCATTGCGAAATGCAGTGAGCCTCGTCGACTGTGATGAAACTGACGCGCATGTGGCGCAACTTCGTGCGGAAGATCTCGGAAGAGAGGCGTTCTGGTGATACATAGAGCAGTTTCGTACTGCCCAGTATGCAGTTCTCAAGGGTGACGATGATTTCCTCGCGCGACAGGCCGGAGTAGATGGCGGCGGCCCTGATTCCCCGTCGGCGGAGATTCTCTACCTGATCCTTCATCAGTGCTATCAGGGGCGTGATGACAATGCAGGTGCCATCGCTGCAGAGCGCAGGCACCTGAAAGGTGATGGACTTCCCGCCGCCGGTAGGCATCAGGCCCAAGGTGTCGTGCCCGCTGCCTATCGACTCGATGATTTCCCGCTGTATGCCGCGAAAGTCATCGTAGCCCCAATACTGCTTAAGCGTCTCCCTGTATCTTTCGCTCTTCACTCTTCAGAAGGCTTGATGTCCTCAATCTGCAGTTGTACCTCACTACGCTTGTAGATGTTTTCCTCTATCGTGTAGGTGATGTCGAATGAGCGCTTTGACTTGATATAGCGTGCAGCCTCGCTTTGTCCGAAGGCAATGCCGTTCATGACGTTCGATGACTTCGAGTCGACCAGTTCTAACTTAATGTGCTCCTGCTGACGCCCAACGACCTTCGATGTCCCGTAGTCGTAGACGTTGCGGGTACAGAAAATAGGCTTTTCATTGCCAGGACCGTGAGGGGCGAACTTCTTCAGGTCGTTGTACAGTTTCTTTGTGATATCCTTGAAGTCAATTTCTGATTCTATATCAATGGTCGCCTCCGTCTGTTCGGGCAGGATATGCTCATTGACATATTGCTGGAAACGGCGACGGAATTCCGGAATGTTCTCTATCTTCAGAGAGAGGCCTACTGCATAGGTATGACCACCGAAGTTGGCCAGTAGGTCGCGGCAACTTTTCACGGCATCGTAGATGTCGTAGCCTGCTACGCTGCGGGCAGATCCTGTGGCCAGGTCACCGCTGCGAGTAAGTACAACTGTCGGGCGATAGTAGAGTTCCGTCATACGAGAAGCCACGATTCCCACCACACCCTTCTTCCAGTTCTCGTCATAAAGCACGATACTCGATTGGTGCTTTTGGCTTTCCAACTTCTCGATAATCTGGTTGGCCTCCTCAGTCATCTGTTTGTCCACATCCTTGCGCTGTTCGTTGTACTCGTTGATACGGTTTGCTTCAGCCAGGGCCTTCTCGAAGTCGCGTTCCACCAATAAGTCAACGGCCTCCGTGCCATTCTGCATGCGTCCTGACGCGTTGATGCGGGGCCCTATCTTGAAGACGATGTCGCTCATTGTGAGTTCGCGCCCAGTGAGACCGCAGATGTTGATGATGGACTTCAGGCCCACCGAAGGGCTCTGATTCAACTGCTTGAGTCCGTGGAAGGCCAGGATGCGGTTCTCGCCTGTCACTGGCACGATGTCGGCAGCAATGCTGACGGCACAGAAGTCGAGCAGTGGGATGAGCCGTGAGAAAGGAATGCCGTTGTTCTTGGCAAAGGCCTGCATGAACTTAAATCCGACGCCACAACCGCACAGATGCTTGAAAGGGTAGGAGGAGTCTTCACGCTTCGGGTTGAGGATGGCCACGGCTTCCGGCAGTTCGTCGTCCGGCACGTGATGATCGCACACGATGAAGTCTATGCCGAGTGATTTGGCATAGGCGATTTCGTCGATTGCCTTTACGCCGCAATCGAGCACAATGATAAGTTTTACATCCTTTTCGGCAGCATAGTCCAATGCTTTCTTGCTGATACCATAGCCCTCTTCATAACGATCAGGGATATAATACTCAATGTTGGAATAGAACTGCTGAAGGAACTTGTACACCAAAGCCACCGCCGTACATCCGTCGACATCATAGTCGCCATAGACCATTATACGCTCCTTGCGCCCCATAGCGTCGTTGAGCCTGTCTACAGCCACGTCCATGTCATTCATCAGGAACGGGTCTATCAGTTCGTTGAGCATCGGGCGGAAGAATCGCTTGGCTGCGCTCTCCGTCTTGATGCCGCGCTGAATGAGCAGGTCGGCGAGGATCGGGCTCATCCCGATCTTCTCTCCCAGCTCCTTAGCCGCCGTCCGTTGTTCTGATGTAGGTGGTTCGTAATTCCATTTGAAATGCATTTATATATTATTTTTATTCTTGTCGCCTTAGTGGCCAAAAGGGCATATTACCCCAAATTAGCGCTCAAAGATAAGAATAAAAAATGAATTAACGGCATAATCTGCCGAAAAATTAACAGATTATGCCGTTTTTTACCTTATTATTAAGATATTTAGCCTTTAGAGGCCCAATTTCTTGCGGATTTCTGCAGGGATAGCGTTCTTATTGATGAGGAAGTCCATCGTATTGGCGGCGATGAAGTTCTTTGTCATATACCAGATGCCCTTATAGGCACCGCTCTCGCCCCATGAGTTCTTCACCATGTAGTACTCCTTGCCGGCCTGGTCTTTGGCCACACCGTAGATGAGCATGCCGTGGTCGTCGGTCAGTTCCCAGTTGTCGAAACGCTCCTGGCGCATCTCCTGGGTGGGAACAATCTCGGGCACCTTGTAGCCCAGGGAGTCGATCAGGCTCCGCCTCTTCTCGGCTGTCAACTTCAGCCAGCGTGCCATGTCACTGCCTGCCAGGCTCTCAGTCTTCTTGGTGTCGATGGCATAGGCCAGTCCCTGACGGGTGAAGCCCTGTTCCGACACGTCACCGCCCCAGGCGATGGTGTAGCCTTGCTCAACGGCATAGTCAATCACCTTCATCATTTCGTCCATCGGCAGGTTGTAACTCTGCGGGAAGCGCCAGTTGTCTTGTACCTCCACAGCGAAAGTGGTGTAGAAGGGGTGGTGGGTATAACTGGTGATGCTCACATAGTCGTCAAGGTTGAGGCCGAGTGAAGCGGCAAATGTCTTTGGGGTGTACTCCTTGCCCTCATAGGTGAACTTCTCCGGGCACTTGCCGAGGTAAGAGTCGAGGATTCCCTGCAGACCGTTTTTCCAGGCACCCGACAGTTTCTTTGCGCTGCTCTTGGCAACGGCAGCCACATAAGGCTCCAACACTGAGAAAAACTCATTGAAGTTGTTTAGTGAGTCGCCGTAGAGTGAACCCGGGAAAGGCATCGCGCCCTCAGGGCAAATCCCATGCGTCTTCAGTGTGGCGAGTACGTCCTCGGCAGAACCACCCTGTGCAAACTGGCAATCACCATGGTAGCGCACTACCTGGATAGCACGCTCCATATACGTCTTATTGGCTACGAAACTCTCGCAGAGGTCGTAAGTCTTTCCGGTGGCTTTCAGAATTTCTGCCTCAAAGAATGAAAGGGTAGAATAGTCCCAGCAGGTACCTGAGCGATTCTGGTCCTTGACACTGGTGATGGGGTTTTCCTTAACCACTGTGAATACAGGCTTGTTGGCATTCTTTGCGGGTGCCTTTTTCTTGGCAGCCGATACGCTGAGGGCCATTGTGGCCATCAAGGCGAATGATAGAATCTTCTTCATTTGTCTAATTATTAATTTTGGTTCATGAATTCTTCGATGTCCTTCGGATGATAAGGGATACGTGACTTGCCGAGGAAACGGCAGCCGTCGCGGGTGATCAGCAGGTCGTCCTCAATACGGATTCCGCCAAAGTCCTTATAGGTCTCAAGTCTGTCAAAGTTGAGGAATTCTTTGCAGTGCCCTTCTTTTCTCCAAAGGTCAATGAGGTGGGGAATGAAGTAAATGCCTGGTTCATCAGTGACCACAAAGCCTTCCTGCAACTTTCTGCCCATGCGCAGACAGTTAGTGCCGAACTGCTCCAGATTGGGACGGGTCTCCTCGTCGAAGCCAACATATATCTGTCCCAGTCCCTCCATGTCGTGTACATCCATGCCCATCATGTGGCCAAGGCCGTGAGGCAGGAACATCGCGTGTGCACCTGCTGCCACTGCCTCATCGGTATCGCCCTTCATCAGACCGAGTTCCTTCAAACGGTCTGTCATCAGGCGGCAGACTGCAAAATGCACATCGGCATATTTCACACCAGGCTTTGCCACCTCAAGGACGTAGTCGTGGCAGGCTTCCACGATGCTGTAGATTTCCAGTTGGCGCTGGTCAAACCGGCCGTTCACAGGCATCGTACGGGTATTATCAGAACAATAGTCGTCGAGTTCGCATCCGGCATCACAGAGGGCAAGCCGTCCTGCCTCCAGTTTAGCATCGGATGGATTGCCATGCATGATTTCCCCGTGTTGTGAGAAGATCGTGGCGAAACTGACGCCCTGGGCCAGACTGCGTGCTATGCCGTCAACCTGACCGCCAATGTAGCGCTCAGTGATACCCGGACGTATCAACTTCTGTGCTGTTGTATGCATCACGTAGCCTACTTCACAGGCACGCTCGATGGCCTCTATCTCCTGTGGTTCCTTTGTGGAGCGCATCTTTACGATGGCCTTGATCAATGGCAGTGATGCACGCTCTTTTTGCTGGCTGGGATGAATGCCCAGGAGGTCCATAATCAGAATCTTTGTGTCGAAACGGTAGGGTGGCAGAAAATGGATGGTGCGCTTTTGGTGGGTGGCTTCATCACAGATGGTCTTTAGCGCTGTCATTGGGGCTGTCTGGGTGATGCCTACAGTAGCGGCCAAATCACTGACGCTGTCGACAAAGCCCATCCACACGATATCCTCAATGTCGATATCGTCGCCTATAAGCATCTCCTTGTCGTTGTCGACATCGATGACGCCTACCAGCCCGTCTCGGTGCTGCCCGAAATAATAGAGGAACGAAGAGTCCTGACGCATCGGTGCATAACTGTTGGCCGGATAATTGGCGGGGGCCTCGTTGTTGCCGAATATAATAATCACTCCGTTGCCGACGAGTTTCTTCAGTTCCTGACGGCGGGTGATATAGGTTTCTTTACTAAACATATTTCGAAAAGTCGTTATTGTTAGTCAATTTTGTGCAAAGGTACAAAATATTTGTAATAATCCATATTTATTTCACATTTATTGTCTACCTTTGTGCAAAATTTATGTGGTTTTTATGCACTTAGGACGGAATACAGGCTTAGTATTGGAAGGAGGCGGCATGCGTGGTGTCTTTACCTCTGGCATTCTTGATGCTTTTATGAAGCACGATTTGGAGTTCCCTTATGTGGTAGCCGTATCGGCAGGTGCTTGTAACGGTCTCTCATATATGAGCCACCAGCCACGAAGGGCCCGCTACTCGAATATAGACATGCTGCAGAAGTATGGCTACATCTCGCTGAAGAGCCTGCTGACACAAGGCAGCATCTTCGATCCGAACATCCTCTACGAACGTTTTCCCAATGAGATCCTGCCCTTCGACTTTGAGGCCTATCATAAGAATCCCACTGTCTATGAGATGGTGACGACCAACTGTCTCACTGGGCGGGCAGAGTATCTTACAGAAAAAAATGATGTCAAGCGGATGACGGCTATTGTGAAGGCTTCCAGTTCGCTGCCATACGTCTCCCAGATAACATACGTTGATGGTATCCCTATGCTTGATGGTGGTATCGTTGATTCTATTCCTGTAGTGCGCGCCATTGATAAAGGTTTTACTCCTAATGTCGTCATTCTCACCCGTAATCGCGGTTACCGGTCCAGTGAGCCTGACATCAAGGTCCCCAGACTATTCTATGGGGAATATCCACGTCTGCGAGTTGCTTTGAGTCATAGGGTTGAGGAGTACAATAAGCAACTTGAACTTATAGAGCGGATGGAAGATTGGGGTGAGGTCATTTGCATCCGTCCTGAGCGGCCGATGGAGGTAGACCGCCTCTGCCGGGATGTTGAGAAACTCGAGCGGCTTTATGAAGAGGGCTTTGCCCTTGGTGAAAAATTCTGCCTGGCTCTGTAAAATTCTTCATTTTACATTCTTCATTCTTAATTTTAATTCGTACCTTTGCGCCGCGAAAGAATGAAAGAATAAGGCATAAAGTTGTCAAAAGTTGTCAATGTTGTCGTTAATAATAATGAAAAATAAAAGAAAACAATGGGAAAAGTAATTCTGACTGGTGACCGCCCCACCGGAAAACTACACTTAGGGCACTATATCGGCTCATTACGCCGCCGTGTACAACTGCAGGATGCGGGCGATTACGAACGTATGTTCGTGTTTATGGCCGACGTTCAGGCTCTCACTGATAATGCAGACAATCCAGAGAAAATCCGCCAGAATATCATCGAGGTCGCTCTTGACTATCTTGCAGCGGGGCTCAACCCGGAGAAATGCACACTCTTCATCCAGAGTCAGATACCAGAACTGGCTGAACTGACGACCTATCTGATGAACCTTGTCAGTGTCAGTCGTGTACAACGTAATCCAACTGTGAAAACGGAGGTGAAGATGCGCGGTTTTGAAGGCGAGAGCATCCCCCTTGGATTCTTCTGCTATCCTGTCTCTCAGGCTGCTGACATTACGCTCTTCAAGGCCACGACAGTGCCTGCCGGAGAGGATCAGGAGCCTATGCTCGAAGTGACTCGCGAACTGGTACGTCGTTTTAATCAGATATATGCAGAGGTACTCGTGGAACCCAACATCATGCTGCCTGAGAATCTGACAGCCCGTCGCCTGCCGGGTACTGACGGTAAGGAGAAAATGTCAAAGTCACTTGGCAACTGCATCTATCTCTCTGATTCTGCTGATGATGTGTGGCAGAAGGTACGCTCGATGTACACAGACCCGGAACACGTGAATCTGAATGATCCGGGCCATGTAGAGGGTAATGCCGTGTTTACATATCTTGATGCCTTCTCTACGGATGAGGACTTCGCAGAGTTTTGGCCCGACTATCAGAACCTCGACGAACTGAAGGATCACTACCGGCGCGGTGGCCTGGGCGACATGAAGTGCAAGAAGTTCCTCAATCAAGTGCTCAACAAATTCCTTGAGCCCATGCGCCTTCGTCGTGCTGAATTTGAGAAGGACATACCTGAAATCTATAATATATTAAAGAAAGGTACGGAGCAGGCCCGTGAGGTAGGTGCTCAGACGATGGACGAGGTACGTAAGGCCATGCGCATTGACTATTTCAACGATGCCGAACTCATCCGTCAGCAGGCAGAGCGGTTTGCAAAATAACAGTCATAGCGATTCGTAGCACATTTAGTGGGGACTGTCAGTCTCCACTTTTTTTAGCAAATCAGGGCGCAAACGCCGTGTGCGCTCCATGGCCTGATCGAACTCCCATTGGCGAATCTTGGCTTCATTGCCGCTGAGCAGGATCTCAGGCACCTTCCATCCTTTATAGTCAGCAGGCCGGGTGTAGATGGGAGCGGCAAGGATATCATCCTGAAAGCAGTCGGACAGGGCACTCTGTTCATCGCCGATGACTCCCGGGACGACACGCACGATAGCATCGGCTATCATGGCTGCCACCAGTTCGCCACCCGTCAGTACAAAGTCACCGATGGATATCTCACGGGTGATGAGATGATCGCGCACGCGCTGATCAATCCCTTTGTAATGCCCTGCGAGGATGATGAGGTTGCCCATCAAGGATAGTTCGTTGGCTATATGCTGGTCGAAGCGTTCGCCGTCAGGAGAAGTGAAGATTACTTCGTCGTAGTCGCGCTCTGCCTTAAGGGCAGAGATGCAGCGGTCGATGGGCTCGCACTGCATCACCATGCCTGCACTGCCGCCATACGGATAGTCGTCTACCCGGCGCCATTTGTCGAGGGTGTAGTCACGCAGGTTGTGTAGTCGGATTTCCGCCAGACCTTTTTTCTCCGCTCTGGCCAGTATGGACTCATGGACGAAGCCTTCAAGCATCTCTGGAAGTACTGTGATGATATCTATTCGCATAAATGATTTAGCATTAATAGTTTAAAAATTATAGAACGACTTGATCCGCTCTAAAAAGCGTTCGCCTGTCTGGCGTCCAATATCGTACACCTGCTGCATATTGTCAGGGTCGTGCGAGATGTGCCCAATGGGGATTTTTTCATCAGGCCGGATGACAAGGCAACGGCCTTCCTGTTCTGCCTTGCGGACAAATTCCAGTTGTCTGTTGTACATCAGATGGCGTTTGTCCATAGCCTCAATCATTCTGGGATATTTCCTCAAGGCGATGCGCATCAGGGGCATCAGAGGGTTGTGCTCTTTGACAAAGCCTGCAGGTTGGGTCAGGACAACAACATTGCGGTCGTAGCCGATATGCTCGAAATACTCCAATGGGATGGAGTCGGCCACACCGCCGTCGAGCACCTTCTGTCCTTCAAGTTCCACCACCTTTGAGGCCAGGGGCATCGAGGCAGATGCACGTATCCAGTCGTATGTGATGGGGCTTGACTCCGATAGCCGTTTGTAGACAGCCTTGCCCGTGGTGACATCTGTGCATACCACATAGAACTCCATCGGATTTTCGTTGAAGGCCTTGTCGTCGAAGATGTCATATTGGGTGGGGATGACATGATAGCCGAACTCCGCATTAAAGAGGTCGCCCGTCTTGAGCCACGACAGCCAACTGCAGTATCGCTTATCGCGCGCGAACCTTTTATTATATCTGATGGCCCGTCCAGGTTGTCTTGACTTATAATTGCATCCAAAAGCCGCCCCAGCAGATACGCCTATCAGTCCGTCTGGTTCGATGCCGGCTTCCATCATCACGTCTGTGATGCCAGCCGAAAACAGACCGCGCATGGCTCCGCCTTCCAAAACGAGTCCCCGTTTCATGCCTTAATTTGGTACGAACACTTTCTTTTCTTTAACAACAGGTTTAGATTTAGGGGCCTTGCGCTTAATCTTAGCCTGTGATGTGGCTGGCGCTTCTTCTGCTGGCTGGGTCGTCTTCTTGCCTGTGCCGACTGCTATGCTACGGGCGTATGAGAGGGTAGGGCAACCGTCCTCTGTAATGTCTACGCTGAAACGGACAATGCCGTTTTTCCAGCCATAGAAACGTGCTGAGTACATTTCCTCGGTTATCTTGGTCACATGGCAGACTACGGAGTCTTCGGCTTCGATAGTGACATCGCGGAAGAAATTCCTACCGTTCTGGGAATTGTTGTTGACCAATATTTCCGCATTCAGGGCAGACCCCTCAATACTGTGCTTCATCAACTGGACGGTATAGTTGTTGACATACCAAGTGTCAAACGGGATGGTGTTCGTTGTGAATTTCAGCCCGTCGTAGTTCAAGGCGAACTTTGTGCTCGTAGAACTCTTGTCAAGTCCGATTTCCTCAGGGATGTTGAGTGAGCACTGGTATGTCAGCACTGCTGTCTCCACATTTGTGTTCTCCTTGCGGGTGTCAATGTTGATGTGGCAATTCTCGTCCTCGCTGGAGAGCAGCATCAGTGACGGCTTCATGTATGGCGGACATACGGCCTTGATATTTGTAATGGCAGTCTTATGTTCGAAGCCGATAGCCATATTGTCGTTCAGCACAAAGCGGCAGGTGGCTCTTGGGTCGACAGTGACGACGCCATACTTACCGCCCTTCATCACAATAGCATCATTATTCCAGAGTTGCTGCACCTTTTCAAATTGGGCTGTCAGAATCTCCTTGTCTTTGTATTTCAGTCCCAGCAGGTCGTTGCCAGGAAAAGCCTTGCTGGCGAGGAAACTTGTCTTCTCTTCCTTGATTTCTTCCGGGATGGCCACGGCCTTTTTCTCCTGTCCTGCAAAATGAATGCTGCTCAGGCGCATCAGCGGGTCAAACGTCATCTGTCCCGCTTTGAACTGGATGTCGAATCCTTTCTCATTGCTGTTGATGATGACGGGCCGGTCGTTAGCCATCACGCGACTTTTCTTATTGGCGATATTGCCGTCGGTGTGAATCGGGGTCAGTGTGCCTTTGTTGAGATCATATTCATGGAATCGCTTCTTCAGCACAATGATGCACTTACCGAAACTGACTGACGACATAAAGTCGACATCGTCAACGTCATAGTCGCCCAGATTCAGACGCTCCAGTTTGCCAGTCTTGGCAGAAAGCAACTGTATTGTAAAGTCGCCGCCCAGCACTTTCTTCTGGTTTTTGGGTACTTTCACAACAGCGTAGCCTTCGCAGAATGGCATACCGCCCGTGAACGGACCAATCACCTGGTCATCGGATGCACGAAGATAGAAATAGCCGTTGATATTGCTCACCAGCAGGTGACCATCGTAGAAAGAGGGTTGCTCTGCCACTTCGTATTGCCCTTCAGGGAACTCCTTTACATGCCCCTTGTCACTCATATAGCCTGCGAATCTGCCATTGTTATAAAGTACAGCCGCATTGGTGCGGAAAGGTGATATCTTGTCGTATTTCAGCGGTACAATCTCTTTCTCCTTGGCATCCATCATGCCGAATTTTCCATTGCTGGACACGACATAATAGCCGTTCCCGAGCATCTCGATGCTGCTGTATCTGGGGTGAAGTGCCCAATGTGGCACCTGAGCATGCATGCTTGTTGCCAAAAGAATCAGTGCTGTAATAGCAATATGTCTCATCGTTATTTATATAATTACTTATTTTAGTTGTTCTAAAGTATCGGTGATTTTCGTCAGGAAATCTTTGTCATTGCTTTTTTCCGCTTCCATCTTAGCGCGATTAAGCAGATTTGTGGCTTCTTTCATATCCTGGTCAATGCAAAGTCCATTGAGATAATAGAATGCAAGCCAATACATGCTTTTATAGTCTGTCTCGTTTGATGCTTCTATAGAGCGTTTCAGCCATTTGATAGCCTCAAGATTGATTTCAGTAGAAACAGGTTGCCCCTTTGAAGGACCGTTTTCAACTATTTCCCAACCTAACAGGCGTTTTCTGATATCGGATTCTGTGTCTTTCGGAATCCAGGCATACGTCTTTGCTACTTCGAAAATGGCTTGCTGATTGCCATTATTGGCAAGATCCTTCATTTGGTTCAAGGCTTCACGGACGCTGTCTGGATTGTTTTGGTTGAACATCTCAAAAGCCTTGTCATATTTAGTCTGTTCCTCCATTTCCTTCTGCTCGGCCGGATCTATGGCAACTTCCGTCTCTTTCACCTCTCCCCCCATAGGTCCTAACAGGAAGAAGGCACCTGCTCCGAGAACCAGGATGACCGCTACGGCAATGCCAATCCACAGACCTTTCCTGGAGCCGCCTGATGGCTGTCCATTACTAATATAAGGATTACCAGCCTCGCCTGATGGCCCCATGACAGTGCCATGCAGTTCGTTAGCAATGTGAGCCGCTCCAAGCACAGTACCTTTAGGCAGTTCAGGAGGCGTGGCTGCATTGAGTTGACTCTGTGGTACTTCTTCGGGTGAGTTGGCTGAAAAAATATCAGGTATCTGATTACGCTTCTCAGGATGCTTCAGGGCATCGTTGGCGATAATCTCCAGTCTTCCTGCCGTAGGACGTGCCCAAGGTTCTGCCTCCAGACATTTCTCCAGTGTGCGTTTCAGAAGCGGTGAAAAGTTGCCTGGCAATTCAGGAATATCGGCACCCTTCTTCTGCAGTAGTCCTCCATCGTTGCCAAAAGGCAACTCCCCCGAGAGCATCTCGTAGACCGTTGCACCCAGCGAATAGACATCGTTGGCCATGATAGGCAGGTTGTTTCGTGAGAAACGCTCGGGGGCCATATAAGAGATAGTGCCCGCAGAAAGAAGTTCCTTCTCCTGGTTGGATACACGGCTCATCGATTGCTTAGCCTGCGTGCTCACACCAAAGTCGGTCAGCATATAGTCGCCATTATCGCTCAGAAGGATGTTGGCTGGTTTGATGTCCTGATGCAGAATCGGCGGATTCATGCTGTGCAGATAGTCGAGGGCACTGGCGCAGTCGCGAAGTAGCCGCCATGCCTCTTCTTCCGTCATTTTGCCAACCATCTTGCCGATGTTCCCTTTTTCGCAATAAGGCAATATAAGGTATGGGCGTTTGTCACAAGTGGCAAAGAATAGCGGGCGAAGCAAATTCTTGTGATTGGCATTCACCATCAGTGCAAACTCATGGGTCAGCATTTCGTTGCCATCCTCGTCGACACCTGTTGCGGGATTGTATATCTTCAGGGCAAGAGATACCCCTGTCTGGGTGTCTTTCACCTTCCACACCTCAGAGAAAGCCCCCTGACCCAATAACTTTTCCTGTTCGTATCTTCCGTCAAAAATCTCCATTTTGTCGAATATATGTTGTCTTTAGTGTGCAAAGGTAATAGTTTTTTTTGTATCCACCAAAAAAGACCGTAGAAAATATGAAATTGTGCTCATCAGAAGCAGTAAGCGAGACTGAATGAAAAGCCCTGGAACTTCTCTTTTTCCTCTTTTTTGGTATCGCCGTCATAATACTTGCAGAACGGGGTGAAGTCGGCCTTCCAGGCAGCACCGATGGAGAAGCAGTTGCCTATTATGAATTTCACGCCTGCTTGATAGCCTGCTTGGAAACGCTTGTAGTCATTGTCATAGGTGTAATTGTTCTTGAACAGATTCCATGAGTTCGTGTACCCATCGGCATCCTTCTCACGCTCCTCGCCAACGATGTTGTATTTCACATTGACACCACCGAAGGGTACGATGGCAAAACCTTCTGCAACGTTCAGACGGACAGCGAGATTCAAGGGAATCTTTGTATAGTAAACATTCATGCTGTATTTTACACCGTCATTGTATCTTCTTGAGAACCAAGAACCTGATACCTCGAAGGCAGGTTCCAGATATAGAGGACTCGCGCCTAACTGGAAATTATAACTGAAGCCGATGGTGGCAGTATGAAACGTTTTGTTGTCAACCCCCTTCGCAGTGGATGTCATCTGCATGGGGGAGTACTCCGCATAGAAGGTGCCCCAGCCGTTTTCGTAGTCACTGTTATAACTGCCGTAACTGGCAGGGTGATAACTATATACGGGATTGCCATATTGGTCATATCCGTAATCATATTGTGCAAATGCAGAATTGCAGACGTACAGTAGTATGGCTGTGAAGAGAATGTTGATCTGTTTCATTGTAATTTGGTTTTAGTTCGAATGTCTGTGTGCTGAGCCGCCGCCATTATTGCGCGCTCCACCGCCTCTTGCCGGTCGTCCGCCACTTCTTGCCGTCCCTCCACGGTAGCCTCCAGTATTGACATTGATGCCTACAGAGGAGTTTCTTTGGCGATAACTGCGAGGAGGCAGGTCCTGGTTTGCATTATTGCGGGGATTGTAGTTACTTTTTTCAGGCTCAGAGCCGTTGGCAATATTGTCGTTCCGGTTTAATAAGTTGTTGATGGCTGCTTGTGCCTGAGAACGATATTTGCCGTTGGGATAGGTGTTCAGGTATGACTGATAGTCGCCGATGGTCTGACAGGCGTAGAATACAGCGTCATCGTTTTGTAGATTACTTAAAGAAGTGTTACTTGAAGTACTGTTAGAGGTCGTTTTGGACTCGGAAGGTTGGATTTCAATCCGATCATCAACTTGTTCATGCTGGGAAACAGTTTTTTCAATAATTTTCACTTTCTCCTTGGCGGGCTGTGGTGTAAGACCTACAGGCATTGATGCCTTCACTGGAGTTGCTTCGGTAGGTACACTTTCGGCGGATTTTATGGCTGGTGTTAAAGCCTCGATACGTTTTCTTGCTGCTGTGACATAGGAGGATGAAGGATGTTCCTTGATGAATTGCTCAAAATCTTCTTTCGTTTTGCAGGAGATGAAATCTTGTTCTTCGTTAATGGAATTATGGAAGAACATTGCTCCTGCGCCAATCACAATGATTCCAAACAGTGCTGCGACGGCCATCAAGAGCCGTTTAATGGTCGGATTGCTTGTTGATAATAGGTTGGAATTCTCAAATTGTTTCTTCTTTTCTCTTTGCTGATAGGCAGGGCGGGAGTGGTTGACTTGCGAGATGGAATCAGCAGGCGGCAGAGAAAATCTTTCTGCTTTTTTTTCAGGACGCTGTTGTAATTCTTTCTTTTGTGTAGGTTCTTCGGTGTTAGGAAAGGTTATTGGCGGTAATTGCTTGTGTTGGATGTATGCTGCTGCATATTCATGAATCTGCTCTGCTGTCGGGCGATTCCAGGTCTCGGCAGCCAGACAGGCACTAACCAGACGGGATAATTCCGGGGAGACTCCACTGAGGGCGGGTATACGTGCTCCGTTGAGTTGTACGCATCCTCCCATTCCTTCCCATAGGACGTCGCCTGTAATGGTCTCGTAGATCGTCATACCTAAGGCCCAGATGTCGCTGGCAAGTACCACCATGGGTTTCTCTGAGAAGCGTTCCGGCCCCATATAGGCCAGTGTCCCGGAACTGTTAATCTTATTGTTGGTGCGGCTGCGGCTCATCTGCGTTCGGAAACTGCGGCTGATTCCGAAGTCTGAGATGACATAGCGCCCGTCACTGGTAATCAGGATGTTGTCGGGCTTGATGTCCTGATGGACAACAGGAGGATTCTGGTTGTGGAGGAATGAAAGGCCGCATGACACATCGAGGATGAACTTCCATATCTCAGTCTCTGGCATTTGCCCAATGCGATGGCTTACAGAGCCGTTCTCGCAGAAAGGCATGACAAGGTATGGACAGTTCTCGAAGACATCAAAGTGGCTGATGTTAAGCAGATTGGGATGATGTAGTCGATAGGCTATCTTGAACTCGTTACGGAAATCCTCGATGCCTTTTTGGTCGAGCGTTCCATAAAACTTGATGGCTACATCTATATCTGCCAGCAGGTTATGTGCCAGCCATACATCTCCGAAACTGCCTTGACCTAGTTGACGCTTCAGTTCGTAATGCTCGGCAATGATGATACCTTCTTTGAATGTCATCTGTGACGTTTCTTTTTTATTGGATGTAACTTAACACTTTTTCCCAATATGGAGTGATGGTCGTCATCATCGCCTTGACGGGTTCACTGTCTCTGGCAATATAGATATACACACCGGCGGCAATGATCATAAGCAGGAAAAAGAGCAAGAAATTCCTCAGTCTGTGGGAACGGTGACCAATCACTTCTGTACGAATCGTACTGGAGAGTTCTTCCTCACTTTCCTCTGTGTTGTCAGCGTCATTCTTCTTTTCTTCCTCGTCTTGAGTATCCTCTTCAGCCTTTTCTTCCTCGTCTGTCTGAATATTGGCTATAGCGACAGTCACATTGTCGTAGCCGCCTGCTGACAGAGCGGATGAGATGAGTTCGTTCTTCAGTTCGACAGGATCTTTATGGAACTTGATCATCACATCCAGGATCTCGCTATCGTGACGTAGTCCGCATAGCCCATCGCTACAGAGCATAATGATGTCGCCATTGTGCAATTGGTAGATTCGGGTCTCGGGGTTGGCTCGGTTGTCAACATCGCCCAAACAGCGTGTAATGACATTTGACAGGGGATGGTCGTGCATCAGTTCTGGGTCGAGTTCGCCTTTGTCAACCAATTCCTGAACGTATGAATGATCCTTTGACAATTGGAGGAGACCATTTCGCTTGTTGAGCACATAGCATCGGCTATCGCCACACCAGCAGACATAGGCCTTATCGCCCAGAATCCAAGCCATCACGATAGTCGTGCCCATACCTTGGGTGCTGGGATCCTCTTTGCTGTGGTTCAGGATGTTGAGATCTGCCTGCCTGACAACCGCTTTCATGAATTCCTGTGCAGACTTGTCGTCTGTGACAACTTCGCGCAACTGCTCTGGAGTGAATTTCTCCTGAATGGTTTCTACGGCTATGGCAGAGGCGACTTCGCCTGCGTTGGCACCTCCCATACCGTCGGCTACGACGAGCAAGGCGCCAAATTCCCCCAGGCCTGCATAAGAGCCGGCCTGGGGGATGAGCCATTCAGAAGTGCTGAGGTCACTTGACACAATAAAGTTGTCTTCATTGTTTTGTCGGATGAGGCCGACGTTCGTGCCTGCAGCCAGTTTGATTTTTACTTCTGACATATTCTATTCAAATTTATCTTACTCTGTGTATAGGTACAATACGCACTTCACCTCCGAAGTTACCTACGTTGACACCTACAACGCGATAACTGCCGTTGCTCTCCTTGAAGAAGGCCGGTGAACCGGTGAAGCCCCAGTTTGTAGATGCATCCTGCAATGTAATGAAACGTGAGGCAAGACGAGAGGTGCGGCTTGTGAAGTACTTGATATAGTTGGACAGAACCTGTATGTCAGTCTTTCCGGAGAATCCTGCAATCACCACTTCCTCACTGCCTTTCAGACTTTGGGCTGTCGGGATGTCGACGGGCAGACCGCCAGGAGCACCCAGTGCCAGGGAAGCAGCATTGTGAGAGTTGTCTGTGTAGTAGGTGGCGATATAACGCTCGTATGTACTCTTCTTATATACGATGTCGATACCCCAGCCCTTGATCCGCTTGATGACATCCTTACGAATTGTAACCGGTGCCTTTGCATCGTAAGCCTCGAGGCTTGCGAGGTCGAACTGGGAGTTGCTGAAGCGGAGCGGATGGCCAGAACCACGAGTAGAATAAGCCTCGAAGTCGATGATAACGTGGAAGCCTGCTGCTACATATTCTGCGAGTAACTGACGCCAATCGTCGGCACTGTAGACATTGCGGTATACCCATGGCTGAAGGTTAGAACGGGCGGTGATAAACTTCCCGCCGATGACAAAGCCTGTACCTACAACCAACTGGCTAGTGGCGATGCCCGGATCGTATGAGTTGCCGTCGCGCTCCAGAGTGATGCGCTTCACCTTCAGGGTATAGATATCATTATAGTAGTTGACGATATTGTCAGAAGCGCCCGCAGAGTTCTTGGCAGACTCCTGGATGGTGGGGTTCGACTTGTCGACGAAGTCATTGACATTGCCAGGGTTGACAGCAGTGCCCTGTGCAGCAACCACCTCCTGCTCAGAGTTGTCCCAGCGCTCTTCACCATTTGTGAGAGGGCCGTCAGTGCCTAAGCCTGCGTTACCGCCAGTAGCGTTGGCGATGGCTGCTGTGGCGTTGCTGCCGCTTCCGCTTTCGCCTCCGTCCTCATCCTCATCCTCGTCGTCAAAGCCATATTCTGCGAGTTTGGTCTTTGCGGCATTATATTTCTGCGATGCGTTATTATAGGCATATACGACACGGACACGCTCCTGCTGTACCTGTCCGAGTTGCTGTTTCAGTTCTGCATTGTTTGGATCGGATGCGAGTTGTGCGGTGAGTTGTTGCTCCATATTCTCGAGTTCAATCTTTTTCATGCCGAGAGAGTCAACTTGTGCGGCATATAGAGCCATCTCCTGGCGGAGGGCCTGATTGTCGAGGTGCAGTTTATAGTTCCATCCGCCGAAGCCCAAAATGACCAGAAGCAGAAGGGCTGCAAGTGCCCAGATTGCGCGGCGATATGGACGGAGTGCCTGTTCGCGGAACAGGTTCATGCGTTCTGTGAGTTTGATGCTGGAGGTAAGTCCCTGCTTGCCCTGTGGCTGGATGAAGCCCAGGCGCGGACCATTGACGGAGAGTTGGATTTCATCACCTGACTGCAGGTAATACGTGCCCTGTATGGGACGGCCGTTTACCAACGTTGGGTTAGAAGTTGAGAGATGAATCAACTGCCAGTTGTTGCCATCACGGACGATAGCAGCATGCTTGCGGCTGACGGTGTCAAAAGATTCGTCATAGCGTACTTGGCAAGAGGCGTCTCGACCGATCTCTATCTGGTCGATAATGATCTTCTGCGACTCACCGGCACTATGATACTTAGAACTGGTCTTGTGCTCCAGGATGTAGTAAGTACGTCCCGAACCGTTGAAGATTGCACCAACGCCTGCTCCCACTGAGCCGGCGACTGTGCGTTTGTAATTGTTTTGAGTTTCCATAAATTTATAATTAAAGGGGTTAATTAATAATTCTCAAATCTGAGGGTGACGTCACCTATGGCGATGATATCTCCGGCCTTGAGATAAAATCCGTTCTGGGTGACGGGGGTCGAATTGACATAGGTTCCGTTACTGGAATTCACCCATTGCCGGTAATCGGTGCGCCACTGTCCGTCGCGAATGGCCCATTGATCTGGTCCTGCCATCTCTATCGTACAATGGAATCGTGACATGAAGTCGCTGAATTCCGATTTCACGTAGATGCTGTTGCCCTGCTGGCGTCCGACGGTTAGCACTCTGTGGCCCTGATTGGCCATCTGAGTCAGGTTATACACCCTGCCGTATTCCTCGCCTTGCAATATACGCAATTGGAAACCTGCGGTTCGTTGCTGGGGCATATAGGACTGTACCATTCTGACTGGCTGTTGATAGCCTCCACTTTGTGACTGGGGTAGGAGCCTGAGTACATCGTGAACAGACTGAAGCCTTTGTTTAAAGTCTGGCTGCAGGCATCCTTCGACGAGCCGGGCCCATTGCTGTCCATTGTCAATATAGCGGAGTGCATCGCGGTTCCAAATGCCATCCTTACCCCGTTTCTGGTATTCTGCGAGATCGTTGTGTGACTCAAGGGTGCCGAAAGGCAGTTGGTTGGTGAGCAATTGGTATACTAATACGCCAAACGAGAAAATATCGGTTGTTGGCAGTACGGTGGCTCCCCCGCGTGCCCGCATCGCCTGCTCTGGCGGCATATAGGCGTATGTGCCGAAAACCTGATTGGGCTTTCCGAAGATGTTTCGTTGGGTCATGCGATGCGTTCGGTCTCCGGCAATTCCGAAATCAGTCAGTGCTGCCTTGCCATTCTGCTTGAAGAGGACGTTCTCCGGTTTCAGGTCTCTGTGCACCTTTCCCCGGTCATGCAGTGCATTGAGTCCGATGAGAATGTCTTGGCAAATCTGTGGGGTACGTGCATCAACCTTTCCTAGTAAGGGCTCCAGGTCGCCACCCGGGCAGTACTCCATGACGATATATGGATTGCCGCCAACGGTGCCGAAGGATAGTGAGCGGACCAGACAGTCACAGTCGATTTGCCCGGTATTGAACTCCATCTCGAAGCGATCCATCAAAGGCTGTCGGATCTCTGCAGGAACTTCCCACAGTCTCAGGAGTTTCAGGGCGTATCTGCTGCCTCTGCCGTCTTCAACGAGATATACGACACCAAAAGAGCCTTCGCCAAGCACTTTCTTAACGGTATACCTGTTGTCGACAATGTCTCCAGAACGGAAATCGCATCTGTCAACGACTTGGTATGTGCTCACTTGTCTTGTATTTGTTGGTTTCTTACGTTATTCTGCCTCAAACTTGAATCTTCTGTCGCCTAGGACGATGATGTCACCTGGTTGCAGTTCCAGTTTCCTACTGGCTTCGAGATAAGTTGAACCTAGTTCACTCTTGTTTAGTACATACCATTTCCCGCCCTCGCAGATCAGTTCGGCCTGCTCCTTTGACGTGATAGTACGGTTGTTGGCTTCCGTATTCCCTCTGGTGAGGACGATGGAGTCGCCTTCATAGGTGTTGCGGATAGGCTCCATCTGCTCATCTTCCTCGGGGATAATCGTTAGATGACACTTGGGCTTGGGAGGCTCAGGTGGGGGAGTGGGCTTGTGGCGAATGGCGCGGACGGTCGGGAGATGGATTCTCTCACCGCACTTAGGGCAGAAAGTGAAGTCGATAGACACTTCTGTGCCACACTTCTCGCACTTTACCGTCTCGGCGATCCCAAGATCTGCCAGTTCGCTGATTCTCGGCTTTGGTGCAGGGACTACAGGAGCCACAGGCGGAACCGGCTGGGGCGCGACAGGCCGCTGTATTGCCGGCTGCTGCGCTTCTGACAAGTACGGATTCTGGATAGTTGTAGGCTTGGGCGGCTGGGCGATGCTGGCACCGCAATTCGGACAACTTGTGAAGTCGCCCATTACTGGATAGCCGCAATGCGGACAACTCTTTGGCGTCTGGGCAACGGTTGATTTCAGTTGTGGATCCTGAGGCATGGGACCGTTGACGATTCTTGTCGGACGTGGAACCGGTGCTGCTGCCGGCTGGGCATTAACGACAGTGGGGCGTGGCTGTGCTTCCCTCCCCTGATTGTAATTAGGTACATTTACACCTTGGTAGGGATTGCTGGCTGCGGCATTTTCTGCCTGCAGGGGATGTCCACATTTCACACAAGCACTGGTGCCGGGAGCGTTGTCCCATCCACAATTGTTACATCTCATAGTTTTCCGTTTTAGTTGTTATTGGTGAAAATTGTCTCTATTTTTGGTCAATGCGAATCACGCACTCCTGATTCTGGCTGCGGATGATGATGTCACCCGTCCGGCCAGCCTTGTAGAGCGGGTCCTTCTTGTCGATTGGTTCCACGTTGAGTACCAGATTCGTGCTGGTGCCTTCTGCATTACACCATTCGGGAGCCTTGTCGATAAACCAGTTGTAATTGTTAGAATAGGTGGTGTCGCTGTTGCAGGTGATGTTGATGAGCAACTGTCCGCCTTTCTTCTTGAATTTCGTGAAGGCTGTGCTGGGGATGATTTCCACGTCTCTTCCAGCCTGCCGGACATTGACTCTTTTCACTTCGCTGCCGTAAGTGACGGCTATCGAGGCATTGCGGACGGTCGTCTTCTCTGTAGGCTGAACCTTCAACAGGAGGCTCTTGCTGTCCATCGACTTTGACAGTTCAATCCATGTCACACTTCCTTCTGTGACGGCTGTCCAGTCGTTACTTTCAGGCAGCGTTTCCACTTTTACGGAGAATTCTGATTCGGGGGCGGCTGGAACAGGGAGTGTATAGGCGGAGAGCGTCAACTTCTTCTCCACGACGACAGGGGCAGAAGACTTCCCCTTGCTCTTCATCAGTTTCTGGCACTTGGAAATCTGTGCCTTGCATTTCTTTACGTTGGCTGCGCTCTTGTTGATGGCCATTGACGCCTTGAAACTGGCTATGGCACCGTCGTAGTCCTTTTTTTTCATCAGAGCCAGACCGTTGTCGAATGACTCAGAGGCACTCTGCGCAAAGGCACTTGCAGGCACTAAGGCTATCAGTAGGATAACCGTTAATATACTGAGGGCTTTCTTAATTGTTGTCATTATTATCTTCGTTTTGGGGTTCGTTTTCAATCATATCTGAAATGGCTACTGCAATGGCCTCTGCACGCTGTCCGTATTCTGGAACGTATTGTGCGCTTTCCTTTAGTTCTTTGTAGAGACCTAGCAACTTGTTTTTGACGTTGCTCTTCTGCACGGTTGCTTCGGTCGATACCGATGCCGACAGGCTATCTTTGCTGGCCAGAGCCTCGTCAAGTTTGCTCAAGGCACTGAGATATATATCCTCTACCTTATTATATTTATCATCAAACTTGTCGTCTTCGTGATTGGTGATGAAGGTGTCGGCCTGTTCTATGAGAGCCAGGCTTTCTTTAATGCTAACCTGTGCCAATGAGTCGTAGTTGATGACAATTACAGGTTCTGCCACTTCTGTGACTGCGGGATCTGCATCATCACTTCCTCCGCTGAGCGCAATAATTGCACCTATTATAATAATGGCTGCTGCAATGGCGCCTATGATGACACCCTTGTTCATGCCTTTCTTCTGGGTGAGCGGCTGGGGGGCTGACACTTCCGTCTGGCTTCTGACGGGCTCGGCCTCCGATAGCACGGTGGTTCCTTTTGCTTCCGGATCAGCAGCGATGCCGTGCAACTTGTTGTATGTCTGCTCTTCAATCTTCCTTGCTGACGGTCTGTCCCACGTCTCTTTTGCCAGGCAACTATAGATGATATCCTTCAGTTCCTGAGAATAATCCCCTTCTATAATGGGGATGTCTGCACCATTCTTCTGCAGGACACCGCCGTGATTGCCGAATGGGGGTGTGCCTGTCATCAACTCATACATCATGGCTCCCAGTGACCAGATGTCACTGGCCATGATAGGCTTGGGGTTGGCACTGAAGCGCTCTGGACCCATATAGGCCAGTGTGCCGCCGCTTTGTTCCTGAGCCAGTGCGCCTCGGATCGTGCTGCGCACTCTGGCGCTGATGCCGAAGTCGGTGATCAGATAGCGGCCCTCATCGTCGATCATTATGTTGTCGGGCTTGATGTCCTGATGGATCAGTGGTGGCATTTTCTCATGGAGATAGGCGAGTCCTGCTGCCACGTCGTGCAGCATTTTCCAGCACTCGTCTTCCGGGATGTTCTGGCCTTCGACGATGTATTTGAAAGCGGAGCCATTTTTAATGTAGGGCATAATCAGATAGGGCTGCTGCTCGAAGATGTCATAATGTGTGGGACGCAGCAGGTTGGTGTGGTTCATATCGAACACCCCGGCAAACTCCTGAGTAAAGATCTTTATGCCGTTTTCGTCCAGCCCCCCTCCGGGAGCATAGACTTTTACAGCCACTTGGACGCCTGTCTTAATGTCTTCTGCAAGCCATACTTCAGCGAAACCGCCACGGCCCAACTGCTTGATGAATTTATATCTGTCGGCAAAAACCAACCCTTCTTTTAGCATAGTCGTATCAATTGTTTTAAGTACTTATTTCAATTTGTCAGTCACAAAAGTACAAATATTTATTTAAACTATAGACAAAAACAATGGATTTAACATAAATTTAGACATTTTTTTGCAGGGCGTTCAGTCAGTCATCTTCCCAATAACTGATGGTGCGCGTCTGCTTCACTTTCATGTTCTGTGCTTGTCCCCCTTTTTCCCAATAGAGCAGTTTCATTTCGTTTTGTGTCCAATTGCCGTTGTCATCGTGGTCGGTGAATTCGTTTTTGATGTTGATGGAGAGGATGCATTCGCCAGTCTTGTCAAATACCTTCTGGCTCTGGGACTTGATCTCTCCTTCGTCGTTGTAACTGAATTCATTGACTGATTTGATTTGTTCGGCGGTGTTTGTGAGGGTACGCCTGACCAACTGGCCTTCTTCGTCGTAGGTGAATTCAAGTAAACTTTTTGCACCGCTTGGCTCAAGCATTGCGGCCCGGGTCAGATAGCCTGTCGCGTTGTATTCGCGGTCGATGATGTCTGTCGTCGTGTTTTTTCCGAGTCTGTCGAAATGCTCCACCTGGCTCTCGATGACGGGATTCTCGGTGATGATTTCCTGGACGTCCCCTTTCAGTCCCAGACTGAGGGCATCTTTATAGTAAGGCGTGGTGTTCAGATAGAACACCTGGATAGTGCGCGATTTGTCCGCATGAAGCGTGTTGGATATTTTGATGTATCCAATATTGGTCATCGTGTGGAGTGAGCCGTCACCCTTGGCATCGAAGTTGCCATATTGGCGCTGGAGTTTCAATAGGAAATATTTGTAGTTCCGGTCGTATAGGGCGAAGGTGCGGTAAGGCCCTGATGTGACAAGTACTGACGAGAGCAACTTGGATTTCTCGTCAAGATTGACGGTCAGGTTCGACTTGATGCCATAGTAGTCGCCACGAAAATAGTAGGTGTCGGGCTCGTCGTCCTCACTACTGGCTATGCGTTCGAACCCAGCCTGTTGCAAGGCTGGGATGAAGATGCTGTCAGGCCCTTCCAAGGGGACACCCATCAGGTCAATACAATGGGCGTCGTCAGGCCCTTTGTATGCAGGCTGTTCCTTCATGACGATCTGTGCCGTCAGCAGTGCGGGCATGACCAGTGTGAGGAGTAAGGCTGGTCTTCTCATTGCAGTTCGTATTTTTCCAGAAATTCGTCCTCGCTCATAATCTGTATGCCCAGTTTCTCGGCTTTCTGCATTTTGGATGGCCCCATGTTATCGCCGGCCAGGATGAACGAGGTCTTGCTGCTGATGCTGCCTACGTTCTTTCCGCCGTTCTGCTCTATCATCGCCTTATACTCGTCGCGGCTGTGATGGGCAAAGACACCGCTGATGACGATGCTCAGGCCCTCGAGTTTAGAGGAGAGAGGAGAGAGAAGAGATGAGGAGAGTTGCATCTGCAGACCGTGGCGGCGCAGACGCTCTATGATCTTCCGGTTGTCTTCGTTATGGAAATAACCGATGATGCTCTTGGCCATCACCTCGCCGATACCCTCGACCTCCTGCAGTTCCTCAAGCCCTGCGCTCATCAGGGCATCGATGTTCTTGAAATGTCGGGCCAGCAGCCTGGCCGATGTCTCTCCCACGAATCTGATGCCGAGGGCAAAGACGACACGCTCGAAAGGCACTTGTTTGGAAGCGGCGATGCCATTGACTATCTTCTGGGCCGACTTCGTGCGTGAGCCGTCGCCATTGATCTGTTGCACCTCGATTTCATAGAGGTCGGCCACGTTGCTGACGAGTCCCTGACGATAGTAGTCGTCGACGGTCTCAGGCCCCAGCGAGTCGATGTTCATGGCCCTGCGGGCGATGAAGTGCTCGATGCGCCCCTTGATCTGGGGCGGACAGCCAGTGTCGTTCGGACAGTACCAGGCGGCCTCGCCCTCATAGCGCACCAGTGGGGTGCCGCATTCCGGACAGCGCTTGATGAACTCCACAGGCTGGGCGATAATGGGTCTTTGGGCTATGTCGACACCCACGATCTTCGGAATGATCTCACCGCCCTTCTCCACATAGACGTAGTCGCCGATGTGCAGGTCGAAACTCTTGATGAAGTCTTCATTGTTCAGGGTGGCGCGCCTGACGGTTGTACCAGCCAGTTGTATGGGGTCCATATTGGCCACAGGGGTGATGGCACCTGTTCGCCCTACCTGGTAGGTCACCTCGTTCAGGCGGGTACAGACACGCTCAGCCTTAAACTTATAGGCGATGGCCCAGCGGGGACTCTTGGCCGTAAATCCTAATGCGCGTTGCTGGCGTAATGAGTTGACTTTCAGCACAATCCCGTCGGTGGCTACAGGAAGGCTCTTGCGCGCCGTGTCCCAATAGTTGATGAAGTCGTAGATTTCCTGGAGGGTCTTCACTTTCTTCATTCCCTCGCTGATCTTGAAGCCCCATTGGCGGGCTGCCTCCAGATTTTCATAATGGCCATCGGCAGGGAGTTGCTCACCTAATAAATAATATAGGTACGCGTCGAGTTGGCGGCTTGCCACCAGACTTGACTTCTGGCTCTTCAGCGTGCCGCTGGCCGCATTGCGGGGGTTGGCAAAGAGGGGCTCCTCGGCTGCTTCGCGCTCCTTGTTCAGCCGTTCGAAGACGGCCCAGGGCATCAGTATCTCGCCGCGAATCTCGAATTCTTTCGGGGGTGCGGGGGTGCGGGATATATCGGAGGTGGGGGATATATCGGAGGTGCGGGGGAGCGGTGGTGCGGGGGGGCGAGAATAGTTTAAGGGCAGAGTGTAATCTCGCTCCCCCGCGCCCTCGCTCCCCCGCTCCCCCGAAGAAACGCTTCCCCGCGCCCCCGCGCTTTCACTCCCCCGATAAAACTCGTACCCCCGGATCTCCAGGGGAATACTCCGTATCGTCCGCACATTCGCCGTCACATCGTCGCCGTGGATGCCGTCGCCACGGGTGACGGCCTGTGTCAGTCGCCCGTCTACATAAGTGAGGGATATCGACAGTCCGTCGTATTTCATCTCGCAGCACACCTCAAAGTCCTCGCCGCCCAAGCCTCGCCTGACGCTCTCGTACCAGTCGCTGACGTCCTGTTCGTTGTACGTGTTGGCCAGCGAGAGCATCGGATACTTATGCTCCACCTGCCGGAACTCAGCGTTCAGGTCGCTGCCCACCCGCTGCGTTGGCGAGTTGGAATCAGCCATCTCCGGATGTTTCGCCTCCAGATCCTGCAGTTCATGCATCAGGAAGTCGAAGTCCTGGTCGCCGATCGTCGGCTGGTTGAGCACATAGTAGCGGTAGTTGTGCTCATGGAGTTCTTTGCGTAGTTGTATGATTCGTTCTTTCTCGTCCATATTGAATAGTATTTGGCGACAAAGGTACTAAAAAAGTGACAGATTACACCTTTTCCCGTCATTTTTTAGTTTTTTTTCCTTTTTTTCGTCGGCGGTAGCAAATTCTTCATTCTTCATTCTTCATTCTTCATTTTTTTTGTGTACCTTTGCGAAGGTAAAAAAGTAAAAAGGTAAAAAAGTAAAAAGGTAATAGATTTAGTTATGAGAAAGATCATCACATGCTTGACCCTCATGCTTGCTCTTACGGCTGCGGCAGAGCGGGGTTCGAAGATGTCAGCATTCCTGCAGCGGTATGCTGCGAGTCACCAACAGGCAGCCACCCGTGCCGCAGAGAGTGGCGCACAGCCGTGCATCATGGCCTTTGTCAAGACGGCACCGGGCATTGGCGGGCAACTGCTCGGAAAGTACGGCAGCACCGTGCTCACCAGTAGCGGCGACATCTACATCGCCGTCATCCCCGCCAGTCAACTGCAGGCTCTGGCAGCCGACGAGGCCGTCGTCCGCATCGAGGCCAACGAAGTCCATAAGCCTGTCATGGACACCACCCACATCGTGACGGGCGCCGACAAGGTGCAGCCGGAGAAGTATCAGAAGTGGGGCCTCCAGCAGGCCTACGACGGCAAGGGTGTCGTCGTGGGCATCACCGACAGCGGCTTCGACTTCACCCACCCCATGTTCCGCGATGCCCAGGGCAGCACGCGCATCAAGGAGGCATGGGACATCTATGGCAGTCAGCCTGGCGGCTATGCCGGTCTGGGCTCCATCTACAAGCAGGACCAGATTATGGCTCAGAAAAGCCTGTCGACCAATGATAGCGGCCACGGCTCCCACGTGATGGGCATCGCCGCCGGCAGCCAGTGGCAGGGCTACAGGGGGCTGGCCTTCGAGAGCGACATCGTGGCGGCCAATATGGGCTTCAGCGGTACGCTGGATCAGAGGAACGCACTGCTGACCAAAATTGAGAATTCTTCTGACCCTACCCTGAAAGCATTCGAGGACGCCATCCTGGAGATAACCAGCGTTGCCGACTATCTCACTATCAAATATGTTCTGGACTATGCTCAGGAGCACCATCAGCCTTGTGTGGTCAACTGCAGTTGGACGGGACAGCAATCCTTTTTGAGTAGCAATGCCCTGGCAGAGGAGTTCATCAACTCGCTGACAGGCCCCGGCCGCATCATCGTGGCTGGTACGGGCAACAACAGCGACACGGAGACTTACTTTGAGAAGAAGGCGACAGAGCGCGTCTTCAGGCGTGAACTGGAGTTCAGGGATGCCGCGGGCAAGATCGATCTCAGCGCGCAGGGGCAGTACACCCTCAAAATGGTGGTGGGAGCCTTGCCCGGCGACACAATCACATACACCTCTGCCGACATCGAGAAGAACTGCACGGCCATCGGCGGATACGAGGAGAAACTACGCGTCGCGTTGCCTGACGGCCAATTCGCCGTTTGCAATTACGAGATAACCTATGACGGGGGGGATGTCTGTGTCGGATGGGGTTATGGTGATATGCTGAAGAAGAAAGCCAGCCCCAAGTTAATCCTGATCGTAGAGTCAGACTGCGATGTGCGCATCAGCACCACCTGGGGCAGCCTCATTGGCGCCGACGATCAGGTCAACTCGCCCTACACCGTCGGTATGCCCGGCTCATTCAGGGATGTCATCAGCGTAGGAGCCACGGCTTGGCGCGGGGGAATGCGCTCCATCAAGGGCGACTGGCTGGATAAGACGGGTAATCTCAACCCGCTCGGGCAGGTTATCTCCTGGTCGGGCACCGGCCCCACCATCAGCGGCCTCACCAAGCCTGATGTCGTCGCCCCCGGCCAGCGCATCGTCTCGGCCTTCAACTCTTTCGTTCCTGATTCCATCAAGGATGAGTGGGCCAGCGTCACCCGCCGCGACATCTGGCCCGTCGACGGCAAGGAGCACCTCATGTGGGTGTCCGACGGCACGTCGATGGCCACGCCGGTTGTTGCGGGTGTCATCGCGCTCTGGCTGCAGGCCGACCCCACGCTCACGCCGCAGCGCATCAAGGAGGTCATCAGCCGCACGGCCACCCGCCTCGACAAGTCGCTCGACTATCCCAACAATAAGTATGGCTATGGACAGATTGACGCCTACAAGGGCCTGCTCGACATTCTCGGCCTCACGGCCATCGAAGGTCTCAGCCAGCGGGAGCCTGAGGGTGTCACCTTCCGCCGGCAGGGCGGCCAGCTCTACGCCGACGGTGTCGCTGAAGGCACCCCCGTCACCATCTACAATCTGCAGGGGGCCATTGTCAGCCGCCAGACTGTCAGCGGTGGACTGCTGAGCATCGCCGGCCTCGCCAGGGGAGTCTATGCTGTGCAGATAGGCGGCCTCGGCTCCACGCTCATACGTAAATAGTCATTATGGGGATTTCTAAGACCTGCTTAGAAATCCCCATAATTCTTTTTGGGAAACACATTCATAAGCGCTGCTTACCATCCGCCGGGTCGTCCGCCGCCGGGCATTCCGCCGCCGCCTCCCATCATGCCGCCGCCCATGGAGCCGGAGATGCCAGTCGAGGCCGTCACGTCGACGCTCTGGGATCCGCTGCCGATGGTGCTGCCTGTCGTGAGTCCGTAGAAGGAGGTGCCGCCGGTGAGGGCGCATCCGGCGCGCAGGGTGTAAGTGCTGCCGCTGGAGAGGGCGGGCGATGAGATCATCAGGGCCGTGCCGCTGTTGCTGCTGGGTGTTGTATAGGCAAGGATGGCCGTTGAGCCGTTGAGCAGACCAAGGGTGGTGCCTAGTGACGCCGAAACGGCGATGCTGGCTTGTTTGGATGAAGAAGATATTTCCTGCATACCGCCGCCTACGGCAATCACGGTACCACCATTGATATATGCTGTATAGCCTTCTGCTGCGTCGATGCCGCATTCCGGCTGTGCAGCGCCTTCGGCTATCACTACACCGCCGTTGATGTAGAGGTTCTTGTTCGAGTCTATGCCGTCGTTGTTCAGCGCACGTGCATAGACATAGCCACCGTCGATGTAGAGGTTGCCGGCCGAGTTGATGGCGTCATCATAACTGTAGCACTCCAGTGTGCCTGCCTCGATGTGGATCTCGCCCTTGCTTTCCAGCGCCTCAGTGCCGTCGCCGCTGCCCTCCAGGCGGATCTGCGTCTGTCCGCCATTGATGGTGATGTTGCCGTCGGCCTTGATGCCCTTTGGCGATACGCTGCCCTTTGAGTCCTTTTGGCGCTTGCCGGTAGTGATGATGCGGGTCACACCGTCGTTGATCACGATCTGTTTGTCGCAGTTCAGGCCCTTGCCGCCGACACCTGTCGACTTGATGTTCAGTTCTCCTCCGTTGATGGTGATCAGGCTGTCGGCCTTGATGCCTGAGCATGCCGAGTAGTCCATATCGTCGCTGTCGTATTCGTAGCCGCCGCTTGTCAGGATTGTGGTCCGTCCGCCGTCTATCTGCACGTAGCCGTCAGTCGAAATTCCCTTGTCGGCCGTGCCTGTGATGTTCACGTTGATCACGCCGCCGGTCACGATGACGGCATCGTTGCCTCTGATGCCATTGCCCGAGGAGGCGTCCACGTAGATGTTGGTCTTGGGCATCGTGCGCACGTAGTCGTCGCTCCGGATGCCGGCCTTGCAGTTGGCGTCCACTTCGAGATAGCCGCTGCCGCTGAAGATGAGTTGTCCTTCAGAGAAGAGGCACGCCTTCATGTCTTCATCGTCGGTGGCGTCGTTGTAGTTAGTACCGTCTTGCAGATAGTTTTTTGAACCGTCGTTGACGACGATGAAGGTGCGCTTCTTGCTCTGGTTGTTAATGGCGGCTCCATCGGGATTGTTGATGCTGACGCCATTGAGCACGATGGCCTGTTTCTTCTGACTGTAGAGTTTGAAGAAACCGTCGGTGGTCGTGCCGGTGAGTACATATCTGATGTTGTCGCTGCCAGTATAGTTGGCTGTGACGTCGTTGCCGCTGAT
Source organism: uncultured Prevotella sp. (assembly GCA_947167845.1). Taxonomy (GTDB): domain Bacteria; phylum Bacteroidota; class Bacteroidia; order Bacteroidales; family Bacteroidaceae; genus Prevotella. The sequence goes on from CAMVJQ010000005.1 coordinate 63,302, forward strand.
GCTGACGATGCCCTCGTCGTCGCCGCTCACGCTCGCCGCGCCAGAGGTGCTGAACGTGATAGTGACGGTCTTGGCAAACGTGGTGTTCTCGATATAGTCGTCGTCGCCGCTGTTCACGTTGATACTTTCAGAGATGGCATTCTTGTTGAGGTCAATGCTGAACGAGGTCACATCGCCCTCGCTCGACACTCCGTAGACCACATTGTCAGAGGTGCCTGTCGTCGTTGAATTGTCGTCATTACTGCTGGTCGTCGTGCTACTATTGCCGTTGTCCCAACTGTCGCCCTCTGTAGAGCATGCCGCTATGGCGAAGAGCAGCATTAGCATCATCCAGAATTGATTCATTTTCTTCATATCTTTACTTTTTTTGTTTTTAAATGTGCTGCAAAGGTAAGGATTCTTTCTGCCAACGGCAAAAAACTTCAGCGAATCGGCCTTTTTTCTCTGCCAACATCAAAATATCCGTGCCAGTCTGTGTCAATCCGATGCTTTTTTTGTACCTTTGCGCCCGATTATGTGGATGATGCTTCAAGTGATTCCCATCATGTGGCGTGCCGTCCGTCCGAGTCGTGTCGCGGACATGCCTGCCGTCGTCAACACCTTCTGGCTCAGAAAGGGCTATGAGGGCTTGACCTTTTTCGGCCAGATCCTGACGCCCTCGCAGGAGGAGGCTGATCGCTTTAACAGCGGGTATTCGCCCCTTAAGAACCATGAGATGATCCATCTGCGCCAGGCACAGTCGACGGGCGACTCCTGGATCCGCTTCTACCTATTATATATATGGTATTGGTTCAAGGCTCTGCCAATGAACCGGAAGATGAGGAATGCCGCCTATCTGCTCAATCCTTTTGAGATGGAGGCTTACGCCAGGATGCACGACATGCATTATCTCGACCGTCGCGAGGGTGGGGCACAGGAATGGCGTCGCTATGCCAAGATGTCTCTCAAAGAGCGCCTTTCACTCTATCGAAAAGGTATAAAGGTAAAAGGGTAAAAAATGCTCAATGTTTAATGTTTAATGCTTAATGTTCAATGTTAAAAGTTCAAAGTTCAAAGATTCAGGCGCATAGCGCCATCTTCCTCGCTAATACGATATTCGGACTGGGCGTGCCCGTCACCAAACTGCTGCTCGACTCATGGGTGACGCCGATGGGCTATATGGCCTCCCGCTCGCTGGGCGCCTGTCTCGTCTTCTGGCTGATAGCCGCCTTCATGCCGAAGGAGCATGTGGAGAAGCGCGACCTTGTCACCATCCTCTTCGGCGGACTGCTCGGCTTCGTCGTCTCACAGACGCTGACGGCCTGGGCGCTCGACTTCACCAGTCCTGTCTATTTCTCGCTGATTGCCACGCTGACACCTGTAGCCGTGATGCTCTGCGCGGCCCTGACGATAGGGGAGAAGATTACGCCGATGAAGTCGCTGGGGGTATTGCTGGGCATTGCGGGTGCTGTGCTGATGGTCCTGATGAGCCAGTCGCTCGGCTCCGGAAAGAACGACCTGATAGGCATCTCGCTCGCCATCCTGAGCGTGCTGACGTGGGCCGTCTACCTGATCATTACGCGCAAGGTGGCTGAACGCTATTCGCCTGTGACGCAGATGAAGTACGTCTTTCTGATCTCTGCCGTTGTCACCGTCCCCATAGCCCTTCCTGAACTCTCGCAGAACGCCCTCTATACCTCGGCCTGGGGGTGGGATGGTGTGATTGAGATGGCCTTCATCGTGCTGGGCGCCACGGCCCTCGGCTATTTCCTCATCCCCTTCGCGATGAAATATCTGCAGGCCACGACGGTCTCCATCTACACCAATCTGCAGCCTGTCGTCGCCTCAGTGATAGCCATCATCCTCGGTCAGGATGTCCTCACCTGGGACAAACCCGTCGCAGCCGTCCTCGTGCTCCTCAGCGCTTACATCGTCACCGTCGTCACCGCGAAGGAAAAATGACTATGGTTCTTAGATTTTTAACCTTTCATTCCTGTTCATCCTCTATTCCGACCTGAAACTGGGCGTTGTGCCGCTCTACTGCATCCAGAAACAGCGTGGGCGACGCTGTGTCGCCGATGTGGTGCCTCAAGATGAGGCTTATGGTCTTTTTGCCGACGGGGCGCTTCAGGATCCTGAACCAGGAGAGAAACTCCGCGACGTCCGCCTCCTTCGTATAGTCGTAGGTCTGAAGAAACCGGCCCTGATGCGTCCTCAGTTGGCTCATGAACTTTGTGGCCACCTTCCTGTAGGCGCTTTCCTGCTGTTCCAACTTCTGCCTGATGACGTTTTTCTCCTTTACCTCGCGGTTGACGGCCTGTGTGAGTCTGACGACCTCCGCCCGGTGGGCCTTTTCCATCTCCTTCATCCTCTGCCTGTCATCTCTGAAATCAGCGTTCGCGTATTTGGAGTCCATAAAACTGTTATAGAGTTCCAGTTTCCGGTTGAACGACCGCATCACCCTGTTGTCGCAGACCACGATACGCACGGCCGTGGCGATGGTCTTTGTGATGATCATGCGTCGCGTGGCCATCTCCCAGAACATCCTGTTCACGTCGTCCTGCGACCTGATCCTGCCGATGCCGTATTCCGCGAGCAGTTCCTTAGCCCTGCGTCTTGGGCCGGGGCCGCTGCCGGCGTTGTTCTCCTGCGTGACCGTCTCAGCGTCGTTCTCCTGCGCGGCCGTCTCAGCGTTGTTCTCCTGCGTGACCGTCTCAGCGTCGTTCTCCTGCGTGGGCGTCTCAGCGTTGTTCTCCTGCGCAGACGTCTCAGCGACTTTTGCCTTGTCGTCGCTTCGCCAGTCTTTCCCGGCGTGATTCCGGCCGTTTGCCGGCAGTCCATATCCGTTTCCTTTCAGTAAGTTAATGATTTGTTTGAGCATACCTGTCTTTTTTTCGGTGTATCATTTCTCATATTGGGCGCAAAGATACATAAAAATGTTTGATGCGGCAAACATTTTGAGTAAAATCTGGCTTCCGGCAGATGCTACCGGGGCGAACGGACGGAAGTTTTTCCTGACTTCAGCGATGCGTCACCCTTACTGTTTTTACATACAGTTTTTTTGAAT
>CAMVJQ010000006.1 GCA_947167845.1 uncultured Prevotella sp.
CAATTGTTAAATTAAAAGGCCTAAAAGGAGTCAACCTCCTACAGGAAAAGACACAGACAGGTGAACTTGCCATGTGAAGGCGATGACAAATGACAGATGACAGTTTATTGAAAAAGAAAGGGATTAAATGGTTATTATTATATATATTATAATATATATAATAATAATATTCTTTATGCTCTCAAATTCAGAAAACTGTCATCTGTCATCTGTCATAGACCTTAATGTTACAATGTTACATTGTTACAATGTTACAAAATGGGGAAACAGAGAAATAAGAGGCAAAATTTGGTCAATTCAGAATAATATCGTATCTTTGCCGAAAAATCAGAAACAAGCCGAAAACAACAGAACAATGAGAGCAGTCGTACAAAGAGTGAGCCGTGCCAGCGTGACTATCGAAGGCCAAGTGAAGAGCCAGATAGGATGGGGATTCCTCATCCTCCTTGGCATCTGCGACGAGGATACGGAAGAGGACTTGGACTGGCTGGTTAAGAAGATAGCCAACCTGAGGGTGTTTGACGACGACCAAGGCGTGATGAACCGCTCCATACAGGACATCGGCGGCGAGGCTCTCGTGGTGAGTCAGTTCACGCTCTACGCCAGTTACAAGAAAGGTAACAGGCCCTCATGGTTTCGCGCGGGCTCTCACGAACACTCCATCCCGCTCTACGAAGCCTTCTGCAGCAGTCTGTCTGAGGCCATCGGCAAGCCAGTTGGGACGGGAGAATTCGGCGCCGACATGAAGGTGGAACTGCTCAACGACGGCCCCGTCACCATCTGTATGGACACTAAAAACAAGGAATAAGATTATGAGACAGTACATCAACTACACCAACTTCGCAGCCCTCATCTGCTACATCATCGGGCGCGTTCTGAACATGGGCATCCTCTGCTGGATCGGCCTCGGTATCATGACCCTCACGAGCATCTGGACCATCATCCACTGGAAAGAGAACGACAAGATGTCGAACTACATCTCAGTGGCCTTCCTCGTACTTGTAGGACTATCACTATTCGGACTATAATCAGCAATCAAAATGACAGCAAAAGGCATCATAAATCATCCTGGTGGCCATGTAGCCATAGGTATATTATTCGTACTCGGTGCATTCCTGATACCACATTTTTGGAAAATAGTGATCATCGCCGTATGCGCCATAGTGATGATCGTAGCGCTTTGGCATCTCTTTCACAATAAGAATATCACGACACTCGGTGACACGGAGTGGAAGGCGCTCTTGATATTCGAAATCATCGGCATCGCGGCAATACTATACTTTACCAAAGACTACTTATTTACATTCGAATGAAGAAATATCTGCGGGAAATAGAAGTATCGGGCATGCTGCTGCTTCTGATCGGCGTGGTACTGTCGCTCTTTATGGGTGTAGGCTACGGCGCGTGGCCCTGCGGCATAGGGCTGCTCTGCCTGCTCCTGATCTTCCTCTACAAGGCCTTCCACTGGAAGGAATACGAACGCGAGAACAAGCAATACATCGTGATGATACTGATATGTATCGTCATATTATTCATCCAAATGTTAAGAGCAAGATGACCATCAAAGAGGCACAAGAAGCCGTAGACCGCTGGATCAAGGAATACGGCGTACGCTATTTCTCAGAACTGACGAACATGGCTGTTCTGACGGAGGAGGTAGGCGAACTGGCACGTGTGATAGCCCGCAAATACGGCGACCAGAGTTTCAAGGAGGGCGAGACGGACAACCTCGGTGAGGAGATGGCCGACGTGCTATGGGTGCTGCTCTGCCTGGCCAACCAGACGGGCGTAGACCTCACTGAAGAACTGCGGAAGAGCATCGAAAAGAAGACCAACCGCGACTCGCTCCGCCACATCCACAACAAGAAATTAATGGCATAAAACAATAACAAGTATGACAGAAACAACGATTCAGAAGGGCCGCATCGAGGAAGCCCTGAGCAAGTACAATCTCGAGATCTCTGATGAGGAGGTTCTCGAGGCAGTGAAGAAAATCATCACGGAGAAAGTGCATGAGAACGATACCAGAGAGGTGAAGCAATTCCTGATGGGAAGTGTGGAACTCACCACGCTGAAGACCACAGACTCAGACGAGTCAGTACTGGCCTTCACAGAACGCGTGAACCAGTTTGAGGCCACCTACCCCAACCTACCCCATGTAGCCACCATCTGCGTCTATCCGCGCTTCGCCAAAATCGTCTCAGAGACACTGGAGGTAGACGGCGTAGAGATAGCATGCGTATCAGGCAGTTTCCCGTCGTCTCAGGCCCTGATAGAGGTAAAGACGGTAGAGACCTCACTGGCCATCAAAGACGGCGCCACAGAGATCGATATGGTGCAGTCGGTAGGAGCATTCCTCTCAGGCGACTACGAGACCGTGTGCGACGAAATCCAGCAGATGAAAGAGGCTTGCGGGGAACATAAGTTGAAAGTCATCTTGGAAACGGGATGCCTGAAGACAGCCAAGAATATCAAAACGGCCTCGCTGCTCGCCATGTATGCAGGTGCCGACTATATCAAGACCTCCACAGGCAAACTGGAGCCGGCTGCAACACCTGAAGCAGCCTACGTGATGTGCCAGGCCATAAAAGAATACTACGATGAAACGGGCATTCAGATTGGTTTTAAGCCCGCTGGAGGCCTTAATTCGGTGATGGATGCACTTATATACTACACCATCGTAAAAGAGGTCCTGGGCGAAAAATGGCTCACGAATCAGTGGTTCCGCATGGGTACTAGCCGTTTGGCAAATATGCTGCTGAGCGAGGTGATCGGCGAAGAAGTGAAATTCTTCTAAAAGAAGACAGACCTCCCCTAACCCCACCTACAACAAGGGGTTGGGGAGATTAAGTCATCTTTCGGAAATTCTTTATCAGTCTGCTGTAGGGCATTTAGCTTGTCTAATGCCGCTCCAGGGTGATGCGGTAGGCGACGTTTGACAAGCAAAACGCCCTACAGCAGGCAACAAAAAACCTTTATATAAAGAGACTTCGGAACTTCCGAAATTTAAGGATTAATATTATAATTTACGCTGAATCACGTAGTCGAGATATGCAATATAGGCATCCTGAAGGTCAGGCTTGACATACGAATCAATATACTGGCGGGCCTCGACGGCTATCTCCTCCATCTTCTGCCGCGCATACTCAATGCCGCCCTGTCGCTTGGTAAACTCCACCAAAACAGCGATTTCATCGGCATTAATCTTACCAGCCTTCACCTTACGGGCCAAGGCCTTCATCGGCTCAAAATCAGAGTGAGTGAGCGCGTAGATAACGGGCAGTGTCAACTTTCCCTCGCGCATATCATTGCCCGTGGGTTTACCTATCTCAGAGGAGTCGAAATAGTCAAAGATATCGTCACGGATCTGGAAAATCATACCCAGATTCTGTCCGAATATTTTTGCCTTATCCACATCCTCATCCGATGCACCTACAGAGAGCGCACCCATGCTCGAACACGTCTCGAAGAGCGAAGCCGTCTTTTGTCTAATCACTTGATAGTAAGCATCCTCTGAAATGTCTTGATTGTTGATGTTCTGAAGTTGAAGGATTTCACCAGCAGCGAGGGTTCGTCCGAGTTCGGAGAGAAAATATAAAATTCTATGATTGCGAGTGAAGGAGACATTAAGCAGACAGGTAGAAAGGATATAGTCACCCACCAGAACAGCGACCTTATTATTATACGAGGCATTCACTGAAGGCTGTCCTCGACGCTCACTGCTCTCGTCCACAACGTCATCATGGACAAGACTAGCCGTATGGAGCAGTTCAAGCGCCACGGCCGCGTAATGAGTCACATCACTTATCTCACCGTAGTTCTTGGCAGAAAGTAGCGTGAGCATCGGGCGCATCTGCTTGCCCGTACGCTGACGAATATGAGCCAAGGCACTCGAAAGAATGCCGTCGCTATGTATTAGGGCATCCTGAAACTTATGCTGGAAGTCCTGAAAATCAACCTCTATCGGGCTCTTTATGACTGATAAATAATCCATATCAAACAAAAATTCGATACAAAATTAGTAAAAATCGTTGGAATACAAATATTTTTTTGTAATTTTGAGCAGAAAATTAAGAAAGTTATGCAGAAATTATTCCTTTTAGACGCTTATGCGCTCATTTATCGCAGTTATTATGCATTCATCAAGAACCCGCGAATCAATTCGAAGGGGCTGAACACCAGTGCCATCATGGGATTCCTCAACACCCTCAACGAGGTGCTCACCAAGGAGAAACCCACACACATCGGCGTGGCCTTCGATCCCCATGGCCCGACATTTCGCAACGAGGCCTTCCCAGAATATAAGGCTCAGCGTGAAGAGACACCAGAGGACATCCGGAAGGCCGTGCCCATCATCAAGGATCTGCTCCGTGCCTACCGCATCCCCATCCTCCAGGCAGACGGTTACGAGGCCGATGACGTGATAGGCACACTGGCCGAAAAGGCCGGTTCCATCGGTGTGCAGACCTATATGCTGACACCCGATAAAGACTACGGACAACTGGTGCGTGACAACATCTTCATCTACCGACCCCGTCATGGTGGCGGCTACGAGGTGATGGGGCCGAAGGAGGTGTGCGAGAAATATGGCATTCCATCGACAGATTCCGTCATCGACCTGCTGGCTCTGATGGGCGACTCAGCCGACAACTTCCCTGGCTGTCCTGGTGTGGGAGAAAAAACTGCCGTGAAACTGATTAATGAATTCGGAAGCGTCAAGGCTCTCATCGAACGCTCGGCAGAGATCAAGGGCAAACTCCGTGAAAAAGTGGAGCAGCATGTGGAGGACATCAAGATGTCGTACTTCCTCGCCACCATCAAGACCGACGTCCCCATCGAACTCGATATGGATGCCCTCAAACTCGTGGAGCCCGATGAGGAAGAACTGGGCAAAATGCTCTCTGATCTGGAGATGAAGTCGTTCGCAGACCGAGTTCTTAAAAAATCACAAAAGGTGCAAAAACCTGCTAACACACAACTCGATCTCTTTGCAGAATTTCCAGCCGAGGCACTGAATTCGAGTGAAAACGCAAGTTTTGAGACCTTAAAAACGACACCGCACGATTACAAACTCATTGAAAATGAGGAAGAAATGAGAAAACTTTGTGACTATTTTAGGACAAAAGAATTTCTCAGTCTAGACACGGAAACCACTTCGACCAGCCCGATTGATGCCGAATTAGTTGGTTTGAGTTTCGCCGTGAAGGAATTTGAGGCATTTTATGTCCCCATCCCTGCCAAACGTGAAGAAGCGTTGCAAATTGTTAATATCTTTAAAGAAGTGTACGAAGACCCTCGAATCCTGAAAATCGGACAGAATCTTAAGTACGATCTCGAAGTACTCGTAAACTATGGCATCGAACTGAAAGGCAAGATGTGGGACACGATGATTGCCCACTACCTCATCCAGCCTGAACTCCATCACAATATGGACTACATGGCGGAGATCTATCTCAACTATCAGACTATCCACATCGATGAACTCATCGGCCCTAAGGGGAAAAACCAGAAATCGATGCGCGACCTCCCACCCTCTCAGGTCTATGAGTATGCTGCCGAAGATGCTGACGTCACACTCCGACTGAAGAATAAACTGGAAACGGAACTGAAGAAGTTTGAATGCGAAGACCTCTTCTATAATATAGAGATGCCACTGATGCCCGTACTGGCCGAGATGGAAATGAACGGTGTCTGTCTGGATACAGAATCATTGAAAGAAACGTCAAAGGTTTTAACCGACAGGATGAATGAACTCGAGGAGCGTATCTATGAACTGGCTGGCGGACAGTTTAATATCGCCTCGCCAAAACAAGTTGGCGAAATACTCTTTGACAAACTAAAGATTGTTGAAAAGGCAAAGAAGACAAAGACAGGCCAATACGTCACTTCTGAAGAGGTGCTTCAACAATTGCGCAATAAGCATGAGATTGTTGCTGACATATTGGAACACAGAGGATTAAAGAAACTTATCGGCACCTATATCGATGCACTGCCCAAACTGATTAATCCCCGTACAGGCCATATCCATACCTCCTTCAATCAGACAATCACAGCCACGGGGCGTCTTTCATCATCTGACCCCAACCTCCAGAATATCCCTATCCGAGGTGAGGACGGAAAGGAAATCAGAAAAGCCTTCATCCCAGAACCAGGATGTCTGTTCTTTTCAGCAGACTATAGTCAGATAGAACTGCGGGTGATGGCCCATCTGTCAAAGGATTCTCAGATGATAGAGGTGTTCAAGGAAGGCAAGGACCTCCATGCGGCCACGGCGGCGAATATCTATAAGAAAGACATCGCTGACGTAACCCGCGACGAACGCACGAAATCGAAACGTGCCAACTTCGGCATCATCTATGGTATCACCGTTTTTGGCTTGGCAGAGCGTCTGGATATCCCCCGCGACGAAGCCAAGATGCTGATAGACGGCTATTTCGCCACTTTCCCGCAGGTACACGACTATATGGAGAAATCGAAAGAAATAGCCCGCCAGAAAGGCTACGTCACCACTCTCTTCGGCCGTCGCCGTTATCTGCCCGATATCAATAGCCATAACTCTACCGTCCGAGGCTTTGCTGAACGCAACGCCATCAATGCCCCTATCCAGGGCACAGCCGCTGATATCATCAAGGTGGCTATGATTCGCATCCATCAGCGCTTCAAGCAGGAAGGCATCCGTTCGAAGATGATCCTACAGGTACACGACGAACTCAACTTCTCCGTTTATCCAGAGGAGAAAGAGGCCGTGGAGCGCATCGTGCTCGAGGAGATGCAGGGTGCCTTCCCCCTTGCCGTGCCCCTCGTAGCCGACAGCGGCTTCGGCCGCAACTGGCTGGAGGCACACTGAGCCCCTCCGTCCTGTAGACTGCGGTACTTCCGCAGTTTTCTGAAGGAAGGAGAGAGATAAAGAAAAAGGAAAAAGAAAAAAAGAGAGAAAGCTATGGAGGAGAAGAAAGAGCCTACGAAATGGGAGAGATATGCCAAGGGCAAGAAGCCCTCCATGAAGCGGCGCTGCAGTCTCAATGACTACTGCGACCGAGGCATCTATATGATCACCATGGCCATCGAGGGCCGCAGGCCGCTCTTGGGAAGGCTCGAAGGAGATAAGCCCGAAGAGGCACACGTGGAGTTGTCGGCCTTAGGAGAGAGGGTGAGGGCATGCTGGATGGCGATACCGCAATACTATCCTCAGATAGAGGTGGTGAAACTATGCGTCATGCCGGACCATATCCATGGGATACTATTTGTGCATGAAAGGATAGAGAGGCACCTGGGGCATGTCATCTGGGGCTTTAAGACGGGATGCAGAAAGGCGGCAAGGGATCTGAGGATACTGCCAGATGTAACTGGGGAAATACCGCAGTATACAGAACAAACCCTACAAAACAACTCCCCTTCCGTCAAGTATACTGCGGTATCTCCGCAGTCATCTCCGCAGTCATCTCCGCAGTCATCTCCGCAGTCACGAAACTATGACCGCCACCACGGCCTCCTCTGGAAAGAGAACTACAACGACCGCATCCTGCGCGGCCGAGGACAATACGACCGCATGAAAGCCTACCTCGACGACAACCCACGCCGCCTGCTCATCAAGCGCCTTCACCCTAAATACTTCACACAACTCGGCACCATCACCGCTGCTGGCATCCCCATGCAGGCCATGGGCAACCGATTCCTGCTCGACAACCCAGTAAAGATGCAGATACAATGCTCACGAAGGATGACAACAGAGGAGATAGAGCACTATAAGGAGAATATCCTCCAGAGGGCCAAGAGCGAGGGAGCCATCGTGGTATCACCATGCATCAGCCCAGGAGAACAACAGACTGCAACAGCCGCGATGGCTGCCGGCATCCCGCTTATCGTGCTGCTGCTCAATGGCCTTCCTCCTCTCTTCAAGCCGCAGCCCCGCTATCTCAAGGCTTGCACAGAAGGGCGGCTACTGATACTGGCACCCTTCCCTTATCAGAACGAGAAACTGGAGCACATGCGCCAGCGATGCCTACAACTGAACGCATACGCAGCCGAGATATGCAGGGACGATTAGCGTATCCGGCTATTCAGTTCATCAAGCAATTGACCGGCATCGATATCCATCGAACGGATGTCAATATTCAGCACGGAACGGGAGACGATAAGGCCATCCATCCACAGTATGAATCGGCGCCAGGGGCTGGACACTTGCTGACGATAGACCTCGTAATCCTTTAAGACGATGTAGTAGGTGGTATGGCCCTTGTAGGTATAGGGCACAAAGGCCTCGATGCGCTGCCAGGGCAGGATGCAGTAGGCTCCCCAAGAGGGATGATAGGCATGGAGGCTGTCAGCCGTGAGCATCAAGGCCGGCTGGCGACGGATGACGCACAGCCAGAACTGCTTAAGGTAGATACAGTTGATCAGCAAAAGCACCAGAGCACCAAAATAAACGACTGCCAGAACAAAATACAACACGCCATCAACATGGCGAGGCTGCTTCTCCAGCAAGAGGGGAATCAGGAGAAAATAGCCTAAACTCAGGAGAAAAATGGAAATAGCGGTAAAGGTCACTCTACCCTTCCGAAAGAATACTTCTTGCATAACTTTCTACTTGACTCGCCATACATTAAGAATAATGCCCTTGAACTGCTGCGAGAAGTCAGGTGCACAGACGAAGAGGGCATTGTTGAGCCAGGCATACCGGCTGTCGGCAGGAGCCTCGAACTGAGGGGCTGCCTTGAAGTAGAAGGAGGGATTGCCCTCAGCATCCTTGCCGTCGTAGATGATGCCTCGATTGCGGACGTGGATATACACGCCGTCGTCCGTCTTGATGCTATAGATGGCCTCCAGTTCCGTGCGATGCTGCGCCTTGTTAGCGAGTTGGTAATCAGCCCCGCCATTAATGATGGTGCCCTTGATGGCCGGGCCTTCGAAGGTGCCGCCAGTGATGGGGATTACGATGCGCTCACCGTGCTGCGTCTCCCCTACCCTATAGGTCTCGCCCAAGGTCACCTTCAACTGCAGGGCGAACTCCAGCGATGGAGTATCCCTGGGCTCGACAACCTGCGCATTGCCACTGAGTACAAACGCTAACGAGAGTACAATGGAAATAAAGATTCTACGCATATCCGCAATACTACTAAAACTGTTATAGATCAAAGCCATAGCCGACGGTGAACACAAAGCCGCTGTTACGCGCCTTGACCAAGTCGGAGTTTGTGGTGACCCCTATGAGATAGCGCGCCTCAACGACCACGTTGGAGAACTCGTAGGAGATGCCCACGGGGATACACACATCCACCTTCTTGAAGGTATCCATCACATCTATGTCAGTCTCGTTGGGTTCAATCGACTTAACCCCATCGTCAGCAGTCATCGTGATGATAGAAGATGACGTGAAGTCAGCCTTCAGCAGATAGCCCAACTGCACACCCGCCTTCACCCTCAAGCCGTTGGCAATCTCATAGCCACCCATCAGGGGCATCTCCAGATAGTGGAGGGTATATTGCATGCCGCTCACCTTCTCCTGATACGATAGCGACTCGTAGGTGTAATCCTGGTACTTCGTACCGCGGTTGGAGTACATCAGGCCCAGGGTGGCCGAGAGCACATCCCGCTCATACGACAGTTCTGCCCCAGCCGTGAAGCCATGCTTATAGCGCGACTTCAACTGATAGTCGTGCTGGGCACCCATCAACAGGATCTCATCGTTAGGAAACTTGCTGAGGTTGACGCCAATCTTCGGATACAGTCGCCAACAACTCTCCGCCTGAGCACTGGCAGCCAGCGATAAGCAGGAAAGCAAGCATGTGAATAGTAATTTCTTCATTGTCTACATCACTATTTTTATAATCAAACGGCTGGCGAGGCGCTTTTATTGCCTCTCTTTCAAAAATAATAGGCGGCTTTATTTGGATATTTGCACCTTTTGCACTACCTTTGCAGCCAGTTTATAAACGTTTAAAGAAGAAAATGGCATTAAAATGTGGTATTGTGGGACTGCCGAACGTAGGCAAGTCCACACTGTTTAATTGCTTGTCGAGCGCGAAGGCTCAGGCAGCAAACTTTCCTTTCTGTACGATTGAGCCGAATGTGGGCGTGATAACGGTGCCTGACGAAAGGCTGACAAAATTGGCCGAGATTGTACACCCAGGTCGTATTGTACCTGCTACTTGTGAGATTGTGGATATCGCCGGCCTCGTGAAGGGAGCCTCGAAGGGCGAAGGACTAGGTAATAAGTTCTTAGGAAATATCCGCGAGACGGATGCCATCATCCATGTGCTCCGCTGCTTTGAGGACGAGAATATCACCCACGTGGATGGTACGATAGACCCCATCCGCGACAAGGAGATCATCGACACCGAACTGCAACTGAAGGACCTTGAGACCATCGAGTCGCGTCTTGCCAAGACGGAGAAGGCCGCCGCTGCCGGCAATAAGGAGGCCAAGGTGGAGGTGACGGTTCTGAAAGCCTATAAGGAGGCGCTGGATCAGGGCAAGAACGCCCGCATCGTGGAGTTCGAGTCGAAGGAGGAGCAGGACTGCGCCAAGAACCTCTTCCTGCTGACTTCGAAACCCGTGCTCTACGTCTGCAACGTTGGCGAGGCTGATGCCAAGAGCGGCAATGACTTCACGAAGAAGGTGGAAGCACTGGCCAAGGAGGAAGGTGCCGAGACGATGATTATCGCCGCCAAGACGGAGGAGGATATCGCCGAACTGGAGAGTTACGAAGACAAGCAGATGTTCCTCGAGGAACTGGGCTTGGAGGAGAGCGGCGTGAACCGTCTGATCAAGAAGGCCTACGCCCTGCTGAACCTGCAGACATTCATCACCGCCGGCGAGATGGAGGTGAAGGCCTGGACGTATAAGAAGGGCTGGAAGGCTCCGCAGTGCGCTGGTGTGATACACACCGACTTTGAGAAGGGCTTCATCCGCGCCGAGGTCATCAAGTATGAGGACTATCTGCAGTATGGCTCCGAGGCTGCTGTAAGAGAGGCTGGAAAACTGGCTGTGGAGGGTAAGGACTACATCGTCCAGGACGGCGACATCATGCACTTCCGCTTCAATGTATAAATGCTGTAGACTGCGGCAGTGCCGCAGTACATTAAACGACAAGGAAAAATATGGAACAACTGCTTTATATCCTTTGGAATCCTGACTTGGAGGCATTCCAGCTGGGGCCTATCAGTGTGCGCTGGTATGGGCTGATGTGGATCATCGGCCTGGCACTGGCCTATTTTGTTGTACAGCGACTGTTTAAGGAGCAGAAGATCAAGGACGAACTCTTCGATCCGCTCTTTCTCTACTGCTTCGTGGGTATCCTCGCAGGAGCCCGTCTGGGTCACTGCATCTTCTACCAGCCTCAGGACTTCCTGACCTCTTGGAAGGGTATCGTGGAGATGATTCTGCCTATCCACTTCCTGGCAGACGGCGGCTGGAAACTGACGGGCTATGCGGGTCTGGCCTCCCACGGTGGAACGCTCGGCCTGATGATAGCCCTCTGGCTCTATGTGAAGAAGACGAAACTGAGCATCTGGACGGTACTCGACAATATCGCCATTGCCACAGGCACCACGGCCTGTTTCATCCGTCTGGGCAACCTCATGAACTCCGAGATTATCGGCAAGATCACCGACGTGCCCTGGGCCTTCATCTTCGAACGGGTAGACAGCATGCCCCGTCATCCAGGCCAACTCTACGAGGCCATCGCCTATGCCCTACTCTTCTTTATCATGTGGGCGCTCCACAAGAAGATGCCCGAGAAGATCGGAACAGGCTGGTACTTCGGCTTCTGCCTGACGTATATCTTCACCTTCCGCTTCCTCATCGAATATACGAAGGAGATCCAGGAAGCCTTTGAAGCCTCTCTCCCACTCGACATGGGACAGATACTTTCGATACCGTTTATCATCATTGGTGTCTATTGCATGATTAGGTCCAAAAAGGTATATATTCCATAATGAAAAGAGCATTTATATCCATTATATTTACAGCCTTGACGATGGGTGCAACTGCGCAAAACACGATCAGCATCGAAAAAAACGATTCTGCAACAACTATCTCAAGCCACAAAATCATCGCATTGTTTCCTGGCGGCCAAAAGGCACTGACAAAGTTCCTTGACAAGAATCTACAATACCCTGATGCTGCAGGAGATTATGGTGTTGAGGGTAGTGTTGTTATGACGTTTTTTGTAGAGAAAGACGGTACTTTGTCTGAGATTTCCGCCAACGACTGCAAGATTGAGCGATTCAACACAACCAAGTTCTCTCAGGAAACAGAGTCCAAGCAGAAAGAACTGAAAAAGCAATTCGCCTTGCTGTTTGCCAAGGAGGGTGCCCGCGTCATCCGCAAGATGCCAAAATGGACACCTGGTAAGATCAATGGGGAGAACGTAAGAACGAAAATAAACCAACGGATCACCTTTATTGATCCGAACAAATAATAAGTGCCACTTCTCGATTGGGAAGTGGCACTTATCATTTAATACCAGGCACTTATTTACCTGAAACGATCTTCTTGATGTCGTTAAGCTTATTGAGGGCCTCAAGGGGCGTGAGATTATTGACGTCGAGGCCAAGGATCTCATCCCGTACCTGACAGAGTACAGGATCATCAAGTTGGAAGAACGAGAGTTGCATACCTTCGCGAGAAGCGGCGATTTCTGCTGTGGGCTTACCCACACTCCCTACAGAGGCATTCTCAGCCTCCAGTTGCTTCAGAATCACGTTAGCGCGCTTCACAATGCTGCGAGGCATACCTGCAATCTCTGCCACATGGATACCAAAGGAGTGCTCACTCCCACCCTTTTCGAGTTTGCGCAGGAAGATCACCTTGCCATCCACCTCCTTCACCGAGACATTATAGTTCTTGATGCGCGAGAAGTTCTTCTCCATCTCGTTCAGTTCGTGATAGTGGGTAGCGAAGAGCGTACGAGGATGACCTTTAGCATTCTCATGCAGATACTCCACTATCGCCCAGGCAATGGAGATACCATCGTAAGTAGATGTTCCTCGTCCTAACTCATCGAAGAGCACCAGCGAGCGCGAAGACACATTGTTCAGGATATTCGAGGCCTCCGTCATTTCCACCATAAACGTGGATTCGCCCAGAGAAATGTTATCCGAGGCCCCTACACGGGTGAAGATTTTGTCCACCAGACCGATTCTCGCGGCTTCTGCGGGCACGAAGCAGCCTATCTGGGCCAACAGTACTATCAGTGCCGTCTGACGCAGCAGCGCGGACTTTCCGGCCATATTCGGTCCTGTGATGATGATGATCTGCTGTCGCTCATTGTCGAGCAGGATGTCATTCGGCACGTATCGCTCACCCAGAGGCAGTTCCTTTTCGATGACAGGATGACGGCCCTGCTTGATGTCTATCACCTCCGACGAGTCGATGACAGGGCGGATATAGCCGTTCTCCTCTGCCGCCTTCGCAAAGCCCAGCAGACAGTCGAGACGGGCGATGATGTTGGCATTGATCTGTATCTGCGGGATAAACTCCTGCATCGAGAGCACCAGGTCGTTGAACAACTTGGCTTCCATCGACAGTATCTTGTCCTCCGCGCCAAGTATCTTCTCCTCGTATTCCTTCAGTTCCTGCGTGATATAGCGCTCGGCCTGTGCCAGCGTCTGCTTGCGCACCCACTCCTGCGGCACCTGGTCCTTATAGGTGTTACGTACCTCGAGATAGTAGCCGAACACGTTGTTGTAGCCTATCTTCAGCGAGGCGATGCCCGTCTGCTGGGCCTCCCGCTCCTGTATCTTCAGCAGATAGTCCTTGCCGCTGTAGGCGATGCTGCGCAGTTCGTCCAGTTCGGCATTCACACCGTCCTTGATGACGCCTCCTTTGGCCACCAACTGCGGCGGGTCGTTCTGTATCTCCTTCTCGATCCTTTCGCGCAGACTCTCGCAGAGATTCAACTGCTCCCCCACCCGCTTCAATGCCTCGTTCTTGGCATACAGACAAGCAGTCTTGATGGGCTGGATGGCCTGCAAGGCCACCTTCAACTGTACGACTTCACGGGGCGACACTCGCCCTACTGCTACTTTCGAGATGATGCGCTCCAGGTCGCCGATGCGGTGTATCTGGTCATCGATACACTGGCGGAACTCAGGCTCACGATAGTAGTACTCCACCACGTCGAGCCGCTGGTTGATAGGCGCCTCATCCTTCAGCGGGAACACGAGCCAGCGGCGCAGCAGCCGCCCTCCCATCGGGCTCACCGTCCTGTCGATGACATCGAGCAGCGACTTGCCGTCTTCCTGCATCGGATGCACCAGTTCCAGACTTCGTATGGTGAACTTGTCCAGACGGACATACCTATCCTCTTCGATACGGGAGATAGACGTGATATGCCCTATCTGCGTATGCTGAGTCATCTCCAGATACTGCAGGATGGCCCCAGAGGCCACTACCCCGTTCTGCAGATGGTCCACGCCGAAGCCCTTCAGGTTTTTCACGTTGAAGTGCTTCAGCATCTTCGTCCTCGCACTCTGCTCTGTAAACACCCAGTCGTCGAGTTCGAAGGTGAAGTATTTATTGCCGAACTGTCGCTCAAAGTCCTTCTTCCGGCTCCTGTCGTGCAGAATCTCCTTGGGCGCGAAGTTACCCAGCAGTTTCTCGACATAGTCGTAAGTGCCCTCACCCGTCAGGAACTCTCCCGTGGAGATGTCCAGGAAGGCTACGCCGCAAGCCGTCTTTCCGAAATGTACGGCCGCCAGGAAGTTGTTCTCCTTGTAGTTCAGCACGTTGTCGGAGAGGGCCACGCCAGGCGTCACGAGTTCGGTGATGCCTCGCTTCACGAGTTTCTTCGTCAGTTTGGGGTCTTCCAGTTGGTCGCAGATGGCCACGCGCTTGCCCGCCCTGACGAGTTTGGGCAGATAGGTGTCCAGTGCGTGATGAGGGAATCCCGCCATCTCGTCGCCCTTCACGCCCGCCCCGTTGTTCCTGTGCGTCAGGGTGATGCCCAGTATCTTGGCTGCCGTCACAGCATCCTCGCAGTACGTCTCGTAGAAGTCGCCACAACGGAAGAGCATCAGCGCGTCGGGATGCTTTGCCTTCAAGTCGAAGAACTGCTTCATCATCGGGGTCAGTTCCCCGTCTTTCTTTGCCATCGCTTAGTGCTTGATATATGCCAGGATAAGGTCTACGATATCCTCCTCTTGATGCTGGTCCACGGTGAAGACAAGATCGTAGTTACGCGTGTCGTAGCGCGACCTGCCCGTGTACTTCTTCACATAGTTCTCACGGCCTCTGTCGACCTCCTGGATGATCTTCCTGGCTTCCTCTTCGCTGATGCCCCGCTTGGTGACCAGGCGGTTGACACGGTGCTCCATCGAGGCCTGTATCAGGATGCTCAGATGATTGGGATGGTCGCGCAGCACGTAGAAGCCGCTGCGGCCTGCGATGATGCACGACTCATCGGCGGCGATGCCTTTCAGGATCTCGGTCTCTGAGGCGAAGATGTCGTCTGTGATCAGAAAGTCGGGTAGGGAAGTGGATACTGGAATCGAACGAGGGGCTGCATAACTGGGCATCAGTTTCAGGCTGCGCTTGAAGTCAGCCCACCAGTTGTGCTGCTGCCCTTTCAGCCGCTCTATCTCCTCTGTGGTCAACTCGTATTTCTTCGTCAGTTCCTGGATGAGCGCTTTGTCATAGAAGGGCACGCCCAGCCGCTCTGCCAGTTTCGCGCCGATGGTTCTTCCGCCAGAGCCTAACTCGCGGTTGATTGTGATTACAAATTTCTCGTTCAGATTCATATCGTTGCTATTAAATTGTTACCTATTGCCGAGACATCTAGAAAGTATTCTCTTCATCAGCGCACAAAGTTACGCCTTTTTTCCCAATTGGCAAAATTTTCACTTCAATAATTTAGGGGCAGTCCGAAAAGCCGGTTGTTGTGACCTCCCCTAACCCCTCCTGTAGGAGGGGGATTAGTTACACTCTTTGTATTCAATTCCCCTCCTGTAGGAGGGGGATTAGTTACACTCTTTGTATTCAATTCCCCTCCTACAGGAGGGGTTAGGGGAGGTCACAAATTGCAAATGACTTTTGGGATTGACCCATAATTTAGGTTCCCGATAATTCTGCGTACCTTTACAGGCATGAAGGACTATCCCGGCCATTCTCCAGACAAAGACATTCCGCCTTGCGCTTCCTGTCAGAGGAAATGCAAGGCGGAATGCACTTGTCGGGGTAGGGGAGAGAGCCCCTCTTTTTCTTACTTCACAATGAATTTCTTGCCATTCTTGATAAAGATACCCTTCGTGGGCTTCTCCACGCGCTGGCCTGCCATGTTGTAGATGGCACCATCAGCCTTCTCGGCCTGGATGGACTGGATAGTAGTCTGACCATTGATGCTATAGAAATAGCCATTGGTCAACTCCGGCGTCACCACGTCATCCTTCACGTACTTCTGCAATTTACCGCAAACGACTACTTCGTCGCCAACCTTGATGATTGTCTCGTCAGTAATTTTCTCATTGTTGTAGCCCTTGATACGGAATACCTTTATCTGCTTTGCTGCATCATCGGCTGCATTGTCGGCTATCATAAATGTCGCATTGCCAAAATTGGTAGAGATTTCGTTTATCGATACAACGATACCCTTCAGGAGATATTCATCGCTTGTGGTTTTGCCATTTTCAAGCGCATTGATAAGTTCCAGAGCCTTAGCCACGTTGATCTCTGTTGCATCTTGCTCCTGAGAACCCTCACCGTCCTTTGTCTTTCCGTTGAGAGAATAAATGTAGCATCCCTGCGTGAATTCCGGCGTAACTGGGTCTGTCTCCGCTGCCTTTGTACTTCGATAGTTGACCAACTGTCCACAGATTATCACCTCGTCACCAACTTTAATCTGCTCAGCAGAAGTAAACGATGCCTTCTCCAGGAATACACAGCGATATACCTCCAGTTGACCGTCTTCCTTACCATCATCGGAGATATAGAATGTAGCGTTGCCAAAATTGGTACTAACCTCATCTATCTTAGAAATCTTTCCCTTTACATAGACTTCATCAGTCTTCACATTTGCTGCGAGCGTTGCCAGAAGGGCCTGGGCATTAGCAACAGTCATCGGCTTTTCAGCAGTGCTTGACGGATTCTGGTCATCGTCACCAGGTTCATCATCCTTGGGGGCTGTGCCCTTCTTCCAAACCAGGATTTTGCTGATCTGGGTGTTGTGATTACTCGTCACTTTCAGCGTATAGACAGTACCAGCAGCCTGTTTGCCGTCAGCAATCTTATAATGATTGGTGACATCTTTTGCACCTTCGGTCTCCGTACTTACAGCCTCGTCACCCACAAAGATATTCTGCTTGACTGCTTTAGATGCTCCAGACGAACCAACGACATCGATGCGCTCCACATCAAAATCGAACTTTGGAAGTACAAGTGTAGCACCTTGTTTTCCCACCAGCAACGTCTTGGTATCCGCAAACCAACGGGTATAGTTTGTTGTGGTAATAGTGATGGTATAACCATCTTTTGTAAATGTGCCTGTCTCCTTCAATTGATCTGTAGGCAGATTCCAAGGATTTGCCTCATCTGTAAAATCGAAGGTTACTTCTTGTGCAGAAGCATTACCAAACAGAATGGCCATCAGACCTACTAATGAATAGCGTAGAAATTTGTTCATAAGCGTTTTGAATTTAAGTTATATAATGTTTATCGAGTGCAAAGGTACACAGAAAAACGGAACTTTCAAAGTTTTGCATTCTTTTTTTTTGTGCTGTGCGGTTGAATAATGATGCATCCACCGCAATTCCCCGCCCCTATAACGGAATGCGACATCCACCGCAATTCTTCGCTCCTATAAGGGAATGCGACATCCACCTCCATTCCCCGCCCCTATAAGGGGAGGGGCCAGGGGTGGGGTGAATCAATAAGGTTCGACCGATTTTAATAGGTTGCGACCGTATTTTTCTCCTCCACCCCTGGCCCCTCCTCCTAGGAGGAGGGGATTATAAGCAAAGAACTCCCCGCCCCTGTAAGGAGAGCGCTTTTTCCGCAATACTCCCCGCCCCTATAAGGGAATGCGACATCCACCTCTATTCCCCGCCCCTATAAGGGGAGGCGACATCCTCCGCAATTCCCCGCCCCTATAAGGGGAGGCGACATCCACCGCAATTCCCCGCCCCTATAAGGGGAGGGGCCAGGAGTGGGGTGAATCAATGAGGTTCGACAAAATTTAAACTTACCCGACTGGCTTCAGATATAAGCCCCGTTTCTGTCATTTCTACTCCTGAAAGGGGTATAGCGTCCAGCGATAGAGATTGCAGCCCACGAAATTGCCCAGGACTTCGCAGAGATAGACAATGAGAACACTGACCTGCAGAACCTGTTCTGACGGGGAAACGAGGAAATAGAAGGCATCAGCGATGGAGTGAGCGAAGCCACAGAGGATAAACACAGGCACTCCCAGCAAGAGAGGCAGCATCTTACCCTTACGGGCAAATTCCACAGCCGTCGTCATGACTTATACAGATACCGTCCAACAACTTCTCCAGGCCCTGCATTCCGACAATCCTGAGGGAAAGCCACAACTTTTCACCCTCAACCAACTTGTCCGTCGCTCGCGCATCCCTCGCCCTAAGGTCATCATCCTCCTGGCCCGTCTCATCCGCTTCGGCCTCGCCCGCTGGCAATACACCGACCAGCAGTTCCTCTTCAGCGAAGGGTAACATCATTTTGCCAACGCCTGCAAAATGATGAACCCCAGCGTAAGTTTTCTTCCCAAATCCTTTGCCGTTTCGAAAATAATCCTTATCTTTGCCATCGAAACATTTCATATTGATGTTAGACAGAGCACAAACGATAGAGAAACTGAAATCCACCCGCCAGTATCTCAGTGAGCACTACGGGGTCAGTTCGATGCTTCTTTTTGGTTCCGTTGCCAGAAACGAACAGAGAGAAGACAGCGATGTCGATGTGTGTGTAGAAATGAAGCCAAATCTATTTAACAGGGCAGGTGTTAAAGTTTACTTAGAAGAAATATTAGGCTGTCCAGTAGACGTGATTCGGATGAGAGAAAATATGAATCAACTATTTAAGCAACAAATTTTGAAATATGGAGTTAGAGTCTACTGATAAAACTGCTATGATCTATGAGACGCTCAAGAATATTGAGATAGCCATTAATCGATTAGAAGAGCGTAATGTACAAGTCCATTCGGTAAATGATTTTTTACTTTCCCCTTGGGGTATGGAAAAATTAGACGCTGCATGTATGGTGATTATTGCTTTAGGAGAAAGTATTAAGACTCTTGATAAACTCACAGATAAAAAACTACTTCCTACGTATCCATCAATAGACTGGAAGAAAGTAATGGGCGCGAGAGATATTATTGCCCATCACTATTTTGATGTTGATGCTGATGAAGTTTTCAGCATTATCAAGAATGATCTTGAACCACTGAAGAAAGCCATTGATTTCTTCAAGGAACAGTTGTTTAAGGAATAATAATTATAACATAACCATTTTGCGAATGTCCGCAAAATGGTGAAGAGGAGATTATCTCATCACAATTTGTGATGACATCAAGAATAAAGCGACCTAAGACAGCCCTTCCAAACCTCGCCAGGCCCATCGGCTTCATACAGCCGAAAGGAAATGATGATTCAGAATGACTTTTGTTTTTTCACAATATTAGATTTAAGGTTAACATGTTGTCGGGATTCGCAGTGATGCGCATCCCGCTTTTCTACTATATCATTTTGCAGATAAGCTCAAAATGATAACCAGAAACAAAGTTTTCTCTCCAAATCCTTTGCCGTTTCGAAAATAATCCTTATCTTTGCATCGTGCTTTTCGAAGTACAGACTTTTTATTTGCTCAATCTCTCATCCGAACTGCAACCTCGAAAAGAGAATAAAGGGCAAAACCTAACAATCATTGGAGCAGCACATTTATGTGCAGGCTTCACCATAGATTGTTAGAGGTTGTTGCAGACCTGGATGAGAGTATGGAGGGTCTGCACTTTTCTTATGTAAACAAAAATTGCTGGCTTTCAAAAGAAGAAGTAGAAGTAATAGTATTAACACTTTAAAATTTAACTGAAATGAAAAAGTTACTGGTAATTCTTATGATTCTTTGTTCAGCAAATGTTATTGCACAGGATGTCATTGTAAAAAAAGATGGGTCAACAATTGCCTCTAAAGTTCTCGAAATTAATCAAAACGAAATCAAGTACAAAAAGTTTAATAACCAGAATGGACCAACTTATTCCATTTCAAAATCAGAAATACTGTCTATTAATTATGAGAACGGAGAAAAAGATATGTTCAACAATTACGTTACACCTATGCCTCAACAAGACTATAATTACACAAACAATCAGACATACAATACATATTCCCAACAAAATCAATATAAGAAAGAACAACTTTTGATTAGTGCAAAACATTGGAGAAATGCAGGTACATTCTTAGGAACTATTATAGCTCTGGGAGGAGGAACCGTTGCATTACTCTGTCTTGAAGGTACACCTGCATATATAGTTATAGGAAGTTGTTGCGGCGCAGGTTTTTTAACTGCTGCAATTATGGGAGGTGTTGCTAATAATAAAGAAGAACAAGCAAAAGCCATTGCAACATTTCCAATTATTAAACAAGATTTTAACATTGCCAATGGACAATTCTCCGCAGGAATCAATTTAATGAATGATAAACTAACAAAAGAACATATTTTAGGGTTAGGTTTGGCATTAAAATTTTAGCACACTGGGGACAAGCACGGTGTGAGATTATATAAATCGGAGCAAAGGTATTGCCCTTGCTCCGATTATTTATTTTTCGCAAACTACCGCTTTAGAACACATGGGGACAGAGGCACCTTGTGTTATAATTTATCTTCATTTCTTGATGGTTGGCTTAAGGATTATCTTCTTGTCTTTCAGTTTTGGGAAGAGCCTCCAGTAATAGATGTGCATGATCATACAGAAGGCATCAGATCCTTCAGCGAAGATAGTCATCTGAAGTTCATAATTGTCAGGCTTTTCTTTTAGCGAAACATGTCCCAGTTTATATGATGTATCTGCTGCACTTGTTTGGCAGATGACAAGGGTGTTGTTCTGAAAGTCTACCTCCGGAAGTTGTTCTTTGCTAAAAAAAGCAGCCTGGAACTCTTCACGGCTATTAATGACTATACAAGAATCCTGATAGGGATAATTTGTGGAATGGAAAGTTGTGGAATTGAGCTCTTTAGTGAGGAACACGGAGAGGGGTGAAGATGTAACAGGAGTGCCACCCCACTCATAAACCACGCCCTGAATAACGAAGGGACTTTTGTTAGAACGGTAAACTAACCAAAAAATCCGTCCCCCCGTTATCTAGTAGCTAAAAGTCATAAGTCAGACGCTTTTCAAGATTTGCTTAATAAGTAGAGCCTTTTTGCGAAAACTATTATTATTTGGAAGTTAGTACTAAATTTAGTACCTTTGCACCCAAATGATTTAGATTATAGTTTCAAAGGAGAAACTAGTTGAGCGCTTCAAGAAGAAGCCGAAAGACTTTACTTACGAGGAAACTCTGAGTCTGCTGGCTCACTTCGGATATACGGAACATACAATTTACATCATCACGAGGGCGGTTTTGCTACTATACTAGGTAAAATTTGCGCGATAGTTAGGAAACAAGTTTTTCTTAGTGCAGTAGCAAAAAGCCGTTTGTGATATCTTCTTCATTTCGCTTCCTTATCGACAAATGGGAAGAGCATCCAGCGATAGAGGTTGCAGCCTACGAAATTTCCCAGGACTTCGCAGAGATAGACAATGAGAACACTGACCTGCAGAACCTGTTCTGACGGGGAAATGAGGAAATAGAAAGCATCGGCGATGGAGTGGGCGAAGCCGCAGAGGATGAAGACAGGCACGCCCAGCAACAGCGGCAGCATCTTCCCCTTGCGGGCGAACTCCACAGCCGTCGTCATGATGAATCCACAACCAATGGCCAACAGGAAACAGGCAAAAGGTCCCTTTGCCAGACGGCCCGCCAGAATCTTCGAGGCTGGCTCGATGCAGTCAGGCTGAGCATAGGCGATGAGCCACGCAGTGAGCAGACAGCCGATGATATTGCCCAGCAACACCAGCGAGAGCATCGTCCAGTCGCCTGTACGACGGATGAAACCCGCCGTGCCCGTATAGAGTTTCAGGCCATAGTACACAACAGTGGTCAGCCCGAAGGCAAAGAGCACGGCACCAGCCACGCCGCCAACCCGCAGGTTGACCACACAGCCGATGGAAATACAAATGCCTGCCAGGACAGACAATGGTAGAATCTTCTTCATTTGGTTTTCTTCTGACATTTCCTTTTAGTGGCTTTATGGTTTTAAAGGTCCAGCGGCTCATAGGACAGGCCGAACACATCGGCAACAGCCTTGTAGACCACCTTACCCCCGACGATGTTCAGGCCTCGCGCCAGAGCCTCGTCATCCCGGCATGCCTGTTGCCAGCCTTTGTCAGCCAGAGCCAGGGCATAGCGCAGCGTGGCGTTGGTGAGGGCGAGGGTAGAGGTGTTAGGCACGGCTCCAGGGATATTGGCCACGCAGTAGTGCAGGATGCCATCCTCCACGTAGACGGGGTCGCTGTGGGTAGTGGGCCGCGAGGTCTCGAAGCAGCCGCCCTGATCGATGGCCACGTCGACGAGCACCGTTCCCGGCTCCATCAGTCCGAGCATCTTGTGGGTGATCAGATGGGGCGTCTTGTCGCCTGGCACGAGTACAGAGCCGATGACGATGTCCACCGAGGGCAGCATCTGCCGGATGTTGTGCTCTGAGGAGTAGAGCGTATGCACGTTGGCAGGCGTCTCGATGTCAAGTTGGCGCAGACGAGGCAGCGAGATATCCGTGATGGTGACCTCGGCACCCATACCGGCAGCCATCAGGGCAGCGGCCTCGCCTACCACACCACCGCCTAACACCAACACCCTCGCAGGACTCACGCCCGGCACACCGCTGATGAGTTTGCCCTTGCCGCCCTTGGTCTTCTGCAGATAGTAGGCCCCGTTGAGGGCTGCCATCCTTCCCGCCACCTCACTCATTGGCTGCAGCAGCGGCAGCGAGCCGTTCGGCAACTGCACCGTCTCGTATGCCAGACAGACGGCCTTGCTCTTGAGCATCGCCTCCGTCAACTCCTTCTCGCAGGCGAAATGGAAATAGGTGAAGAGCAACTGTCCCTGACGCACCAGTTCGTATTCCGGCTCAATGGGCTCCTTCACCTTGACGATCATCTCCGACTCGCGGTAGACGGCCTCGATGGTAGGCAGGATACGGGCGCCTGCTTTGACGTAGTCGTCATCGCTGAAACCACTGCCCTCTCCAGCCGTGTGCTGTACACTCACCTCGTGGCCGCGCCGTGCCAGTTCTGCCACTCCCGACGGGGTCATGCCCACGCGGTTCTCATTGTTCTTGATTTCTTTGGGGATTCCTACTTTCATAAGTCTTCTGTTTTTAGTTCACGTCGCAAATATACAACATTTCTGTCAAACTTCCAAGGATTTGCACCATCTTTTTATGAATTTTAAAAAATTGCTCCGCTACCCCTTCTAACTGCCTGATAGACAGAGGAATGATGGCGGAGGAATTTTCACTGACAATGAAGCAGGGAAGAGGGTAGGGGGGCACAATGCCGACGGTGGGGCAAAGCATAAGAAAGAAGGCACCTATCGAATCTGCGACTGAAGTGGCTGGATGCTAGGTCTAAAGTCGCAAGACTTTGCGACTAAAGTAGCAGGATGCTGCGACATAAGTCGAAGATTGGATAAGAGGCACTTCAGAGATGGGTTAGACGGTGATTGCAACCGTCAGGTCAGCAGTAGAGGACGTTAGCAATCCATTATCAGTACGCGCCCCACCTTGGTGCTGCCGTCAGAAAAAGAATGCGAAAAATGCTCCGCCATCATTCACCTGATTTTCAGATAGTTATGAGTGTTAGCTGAGCATTTTTCCTTTTTCATAATATTCTCTTTTTAGGCTGTCGATTGGAAAAAAAACATCTGAAAACTTGCAGATATCTGCAAAAATGTATATATTTGCACCCAAAGAGTATTATAGAAATGAAGAACTTGTTTTTATTCATTGCCTTTATTTGCTATTCGACAAGCATAATGGCACAAAACGAAGTTAGCGAAAT
Source organism: uncultured Prevotella sp. (assembly GCA_947167845.1). Lineage (GTDB taxonomy): Bacteria > Bacteroidota > Bacteroidia > Bacteroidales > Bacteroidaceae > Prevotella. The sequence continues at coordinate 24,108 of CAMVJQ010000006.1, forward strand.
GTCAATAAAGCCAATGGCTGGTGTAAACCTATCGAATTTCAGCAATGGGACTGACGGCATCTATCACATGAAGGTGGGACTGACTGGTGGTGCTGAATTTGAATATAGGGCGAATCCTTGGTTAGGACTGTCACTTGGACTTATGTATTCGGTACAGGGTGCTAAGATAGATGGCACTGTTGAGGGGATGATTATCGATGAAAATGGTGACAGATGGATTACCGAATCCCAAATGGACGGAAAACTGAAGTGTACCTATCTGAACCTGCCACTGATGGCCAATATCTATATCCCTTCACTAAAAGGACTCGCCGTCAAGGCAGGCATTCAGTTGGGCATACTGACAAGTGATAAAATCACTAGTGATGTAATGCTTGCCATGAAGAATCTGGATTACCTTAAAAAATCTGTGGTTCCGGCTGATGGCAGTCATCATCTCACTCAGTTTATGAGTTTTAGTACTAGCATGTCTGATGTGTGCAAATCCATTGACTTTGGCATTCCTGTAGGGCTTTCGTATGAATATAGGAACATCGTTCTGGATGCCCGCTACTATTTCGGCCTGACAAAGATCGACAAGACTGAAGACCCCGACAATGCCAGGAATCGATATTTCAGTATCACGCTCGGCTATAAATTCCATCTTTAGTTGTAAACAATGAAACACTTATTACTACTTGTTGGACTCTATATTCTACCTATCACAATATCAGCGCAAAGTGACTATATATTCCCTGAAGATATTAAACCACTCATTAAAACACGTTGGGGACAAGGATTTCCTTTCAATCTGCTTTGCCCACAGATAGAAAAAGACGGAGAGACGCTGCACCAACTGGCTGGATGCGGACCTGTGGCTATGGCCCAAGTCATTAACTATCATCAGTTTCCCAACGAAAGTCCTGACATGGAATATATCTATGAGTGGCGACTGATGTACCATCAGGCAACGAAAGTACAAAGTAAAGAGGAGTTAGTGGCAGTCGGCAAACTCATCAGTGACTGCGGTGTGACAGCATTCACTGATTATGGCGAGAGTGCCAGCAGCACCAATATCCGGAATATGATGGGTGCCCTGAAGCGACTCTTCGGCTATTCCAAATACATCACACTCTACAACCGCAATAATTTTCAGACACCTGCACGTGACACCCTTTACCGCCAGTTGCTATTCCAAGAACTGAAAGCAGGGCGCCCCATTATCTATCGCGCTTTCAACTCTGAAAAGAAAGAAGGACACCTATTCATTATCGATGGCTGCAAAGGTAATAAAGTGCATGTAAACTTTGGCTGGGCAGGCAAGGATGACGGCTACTATAGCCTTGACGACTTAAATAAATACAGTACGGAACAGATAATGATGACGGAGGTGGCCGATTCCACCTATCAACCAGCGATATTACCTGTTAACCTTTCCATAGCAGGGACGCTTAATGACAAAATCTCACCTCTCCAATTCCTGAAAACCCAACACTTGAAAGTTTCAGGTCCTATCAATGACGCTGATATTGCTTTCCTACGCCAGATGTCAAGAGAAGGTGTACTTAGCAGCATTGATTTAGCCGACTGCCATCTGGAGAATCTGCCTGATACGGCCTTTGCTAATTGCCTGAACCTGAGTTATATTGCCCTACCGCATAACACGCAGCGCATCGGACAACGTGCTTTCTATTCCTGCCGAAACTTGAGCATTGTAGACTTCAACGAAGGGCTTAGTATCATCTATCCTGGTGCTTTCAGTGGATGCAATAGTTTGCTTAGTGTCGAACTGCCTCAAACTGCAAGAATTATCTATAGCGGTGCCTTCAACTCCTGCTCTTCGCTTTTCCATGTAGTAATACCAGAAGGTGTATGGTTCATTGATAATTACGCCTTTTCCTATTGTAAATGTTTGCTCTCACTTGGTTTGCCAAGTAGTGTAAAGAAATTAGGAAAGGACATTCTTAAAGATTGTCCCCGATTAAAGCGCGTTATTATTTCATCGGACAATCCATATTTTGAAGCCGATGGGCTGAGTTTCAGGAAAAAGAACGTTACACAAGCAGCCAATATTGTACGTTAATGCGGAACTACACAATGTACTATCAATTTTCCAGTCCGTTGGGTTCGGACTGTGAGTCCGCTCACTTCGGACTAGTCCGAACCCGTCGGACTAAGACTCATCACAAATACCCGAAATGGGATAGAAGAGCCTTATACTGATCCTGGGCGGTGAGGATGGTGTCTGTGAGATAACCATTTATATGTCCCCATTCGTGAAGACCTCTGTAGTAGAACATCTTCAGTTCGTCGGTGATGATGAAAGGCACGATATTATAAGCAAGGCACTCCTTAAACATAATGAGCCGTCCCACACGTCCATTACCATCCTGGAAAGGATGTATCTTCTCAAAGCGCACATGAAAATCAAGGATGTCTTCAAGTGTCCTTTGCCTGATGGCATTATATTCAGAAAGAAGAGCCTTTATCTGCTTGTGAACCTCTTCTGGCGGACAGGTATCCATACCTCCTATCTCATTGGGCAACCGCTTATAGTCACCCACCATAAACCAATCCTTCTTGCTGTCTGATGTGCCAGATTTCAGAATCAGGTGCAGTTGCTTGATCAGGCTCTCTGTGAGTTTTTCTTCTGCATGATCGATGATATAATCGATGCAACGGAAGTGATTAACCGTCTCCACGATATCATCTACGTTGATAGCCTGATCTGTAATCCCAATGGTATTTGTCTCAAAGATATATCGCGTCTGATCGTGAGTCAGTTTGCTGCCTTCGATATGATTGGAGTTATACGTCAAATCGATTTGGGTGCGATGATATATGCTACCCTTCAATCGCGATGCTTTCTGCTCCTTTAATACTTTTAGGAGAGTTGATATCTTCTTATTGGCACCCCGCTTGGGTAAAACAGCATCAGCAGGAATGTTCCAGGTCTTTCCTGTCAGGAACGCACCTTCTATCTTTCCCTGAGCACAATAGTTACGGGCAGTGCGTTCAGAAATACCATACTTTTCTGCGAACTGAATGACTGATATATACTCCATATTCAACGCTATCGGCATGTTTTAGTGCCGATTACGGATGCAAATATACAAGTTTTTGCCGATATCGGCAAATTTTTGAAACAATTTTTTGCCCGAATATTTGGAGGTTAGGGCAAAATGGGGTATCTTTGCAGCAGATATTATAGATATGGAGAGACAGAAGAATAACCGCCCGCTGATAGCGCATCTGTCGATGTTCGGCGCCTGTGCAGGGTGGGGACTGATGGCACCTGTGGGGAAGGACGCTATGACGCATGGCATCGATGGCATCACGATGGTGACGTTCAGGGTCGTGGGTGCTTGTCTGCTGTTTTGGATAGCCTCTCGATTCGCCCCTAAGGAGGAAGTGCCCCTGAAGGACAAACTGATGTTCATCGGAGCGGCACTCATGGGGCTGGTGTTCAATCAGTGCTGCTACACCATCGGCCTGAGCATCACCTCGCCCATCAATGCCTCGATAGTCACCACGTCGATGCCTATCTTCGCGATGCTGCTGTCGGCCTTGATCCTGAAGGAGCCGATAACAGGCAAGAAGGCCCTGGGAGTGATGATGGGCTGCAGTGGTGCGCTGATACTGATACTGACGAGTGCCGCCCATGCTGACAGCAAGGTGGGAGACATACGGGGCGACCTGCTCTGTCTGTTTGCGCAGTTCTCGTTCGCCCTCTATCTGTCGCTCTTCAATCCGCTCATCAGGCGCTATAATGTCTTTACGATCAACAAATATATGTTCTCCTGGGCCACGCTGATATTGCTGCCGTTCACGTTCTCGCACGTCAGCGAAGTGGTGTCTCAGCCCATCGCGATGAAGACCTGGTGGGAGGTGGCCTACGTCGTCTGCATCGGCACCTTCGTCTGCTATATCCTCACGATGATTGGCCAGCGGACGTTGCGCCCCACGGTAGTATCCGTCTACAACTACGTACAGCCCATCGTCTCCGTTGGCGCCTCGTTGCTGATGGGCGTGGGCATTCTGAAACCTACGCATGCTCTTGCCGTTATCCTCGTGTTCAGCGGTGTCTGGCTCGTCATCAAGTCGAAATCCAGAAGAGACATGGAGGGCCAAAAGGCGCCTTGATTATAATGCCTGACTATCCAAAAATCCGAAATCAACTAATCTATTCACATTATGCTTATACTTGTTATCAATCCTGGTTCAACATCCACAAAGATTGCTGTCTATGAAGACGAGAAGCCTATCTTACTCAGAACTATCAACCACTCAGCCGAAGAACTGTCACAGTTTGACGATGTGCTTGAACAGCAAGCGTTCCGCAAACAAGTGCTGCTCACCGAACTGCAGCAGGCTCATCTGCCAATGAAATTCGATGCCGTCATCGGGCGTGGCGGACTTGTGAAGCCCCTCGAAGGTGGCGTCTATGAGATCAACCAACAGATGGTGATCGACACCCATAGTGGCATAGCGATGCATAATCACGCCTGCAATCTTGGTTGTCTGATAGCCTATGAGATTGCCATGGAGATACCTGGATGCCGGGCCTTCATTGCCGACCCTGGCGTGGTAGACGAACTGAATGACTATGCCCGTATATCAGGTTCACCACTGATGAACCGCATCTGTATCTGGCATGCCCTGAATCAGCGAGCCATTGCGCAACGCTACGCGGCGGAGATCGGCAGCCGGTATGAGGATCTGAACCTGATAGTCTGCCACATGGGTGGAGGCATCTCTATAGCCGTTCATGAGCACGGACGTGCTGTTGATGCCAATAATGCCCTCGACGGCGAAGGACCTTTCTCTCCAGAGCGTGCCGGCTCTCTGCCTGCAGCCGACCTCATCCGTCTCTGCTTCAGTGGACAGTATACAGAGAGGCAACTCCTGAAGCGCATTGCCGGAAAGGCAGGCCTCAATGCCCATCTTGGCACCAACGACGTAAAGGAAATCATCCGCCGTATCGAACAGGATGGCGACGAACATGCCCGACTGATACTCGACGCCATGATTTATCATGTAGCAAAGAACATCGCTGCCGGCTCGGCTGTATTGTGTGGAAACATCGATGCCATCCTGCTGACAGGAGGTCTCGCCAGAAGCGAGTATATCGTCAGCCGTCTGCGTCAACGCATAGATTTCCTGGCACCCGTTCACTGTTTTCCTGGTGAGGACGAGATGGGTGCGCTGGCACTGAATGCCCTTAACGTGCTTCAAGGGAAGCGTCCTGCAAAGGTGTATGAATAAAAATCATCAATAAATTTGGATTATTCCACACTTATTCGTATCTTTGCAGCCTATTTAATAATGTACACGAATAAAAAACAAGATACACAATGGATTACAATTTCAGAGAAATCGAACAGAAATGGCAGAAGCGGTGGGTGGAGAATGGCACTTATCGCGTAGTGGAGGACGAGTCGAAGAAGAAATTCTACGTGCTCAACATGTTCCCTTACCCTTCTGGGGCAGGACTGCACGTGGGTCATCCCCTCGGCTACATCGCCAGTGATATCTATGCCCGCTACAAGCGTCAGCAGGGCTTCAACGTGCTCAACCCGATGGGCTATGATGCCTATGGACTGCCCGCAGAGCAGTATGCCATCCAGACAGGTCAGCACCCGGAGAAGACCACCTTCGAGAACATCAACCGCTACCGCAGCCAACTTGACAAGATAGGATTCTCGTTCGACTGGGAACGCGAAGTGCGCACTTGCGACCCCATCTACTACAAGTGGACGCAGTGGGCCTTCCAGCGGATGTTCAAGAGTTACTTCTCACTCTCCTCGAAGAAGGCTCAGCCCACCATCAAACTCATCGAGCACTTCGAACTGATGGGTACGGAGAACTGCAACGCCCTGGGTACTGAGGAACTGCACTTCACGGCAGCCGACTGGGCTTCGTTCTCGGAGAAGAAGAAGCAGGAGGTGCTGATGAACTACCGCATCGCCTATCTGGCCGACACGATGGTGAACTGGTGCCCGAAACTGGGAACGGTGCTTGCCAATGATGAGGTGGTGGATGGAGTCAGTGTGCGTGGCGGCTATCCCGTGGTGCAGAAGAAGATGCGCCAGTGGTGTCTGCGTGTATCGGCTTACGCTCAGCGTCTGCTCGACGGACTGGAGGAGATCGACTGGACTGACTCACTGAAGGAGACACAGCGCAACTGGATCGGGCGCTCAGAGGGTACAGAGGTGGAGTTCCAGGTGGCAAACTCGGACAAACACTTCACCATCTTCACCACGCGTGCCGACACGATGTTCGGCGTCACGTTCATGGTATTGGCTCCTGAGTCAGAACTCGTAGCCGAACTGACCACTCCTGAACAAAAGCCCGCCGTGGATGAATACCTGGAATATGTGAAGAAGCGCACGGAGCGCGATCGCCAGATGGACCACAAGGTGACAGGCGTCTTCTCCGGATCGTATGCCATCAATCCGTTCACAGGCGAAAAGATACCTGTCTGGATTGCCGAATACGTATTGGCCGGCTACGGCACTGGCGCCATCATGGCCGTGCCTGCCCACGACAGCCGCGACTATGCCTTCGCCAAGCACTTCGGACTGCCTATCATCCCTGTGATAGAGGGTGCTGATGTCTCCGAGGAGAGTTACGATGCGAAGGACGGCATCATGTGCAACTCGCCCAGAATCGACCCGCTGCGCACAGACCCGCTGCCTAAATTCTCGCTGAACGGACTCACCGTGAAGGAAGCCATCGCTGCCACGAAGAAGTTTGTGGAGGCACAGAAACTGGGTCGCGTGAAGGTGAACTATCGTCTGCGCGATGCCATCTTCTCACGTCAGCGCTACTGGGGTGAGCCGTTCCCCGTCTACTACAAGGACGATATGCCCTATATGATTCCGAAGGAGTGCCTGCCGCTGGAGTTGCCTGAGATCGACAAGTACCAGCCGACAGAGACGGGCGAGCCCCCATTGGGACGTGCAAAGATCTGGGCTTGGGACACAAAGACGGACAAGGTGGTATCAAAAGACCTTATCGACAACAAGACCGTCTTCCCGCTCGAACTGAACACGATGCCCGGCTTCGCAGGCTCATCAGCCTACTATCTGCGCTATATGGACCCGAAGAACGAGAAGGCTCTCGTCAGCCGTGATGCTGATGAGTACTGGCGCAACGTGGACCTCTACGTGGGAGGTACGGAGCACGCCACAGGCCACCTGATCTACTCGCGCTTCTGGAACAAGTTCCTCTATGACTCTGGCTACTCTTGCGAGGACGAACCGTTCAAGAAACTCGTCAACCAAGGTATGATTCAGGGCCGCTCCAACTTCGTCTACCGTATCGAGGACGAAGGAGCAGACAAGGGCAAGTTCGTCAGTTTCGGCCTGAAGGACAAATACACCACGACTCCTATCCACGTGGATGTAAATATCGTCAGTGCTGATATCCTCGACATAGAGGCCTTCAAGGCTTGGCGCCCTGAATACGAGAATGCCGAATTCATACTGGAGAATGGACAGTACAAGTGCGGATGGGCTATCGAGAAGATGTCAAAGTCGATGTTCAACGTGGTCAATCCGGATATGATTGTCGAGAAATACGGTGCTGATACCTTGCGTCTCTATGAGATGTTCCTGGGTCCTGTGGAGCAGTCGAAGCCTTGGGATACCAACGGTATCGACGGCTGTCACCGCTTCCTGCGCAAGTTCTGGAACCTCTACCAGAACGGTTTCGAGGGTGAGGCAACTCCTGAGAATCTGAAGAGTGTGCACAAACTCATCAAGAAGGTATCTCAGGACATTGAGACCTTCAGTTACAACACCTCTATCTCTGCCTTCATGATCTGCGTAAACGAACTCTCGCAGCAGAAGTGCAAGAACAAGGAGATGCTGAAGACACTCGTCATCCTTATCGCCCCGTTTGCTCCCCATATCGCTGAGGAACTCTGGGAGATGCTGGGTGAGCAGGGTAGCGTCTGCGATTCTCAGTGGCCTACTTGGAACGAAGAGTATCTCGTAGAGAGTCAGGTGAAGTTGGGTATTGCCTTCAATGGTAAGGCCCGCTTCGAGATGCAGTTCGCTGCCGATGCCGATAATAAGACCATCGAAGATGCTGTGCTGGCAGATGAGCGTGCAGCAAAATATCTCGAAGGCTTCCAGGTAGCAAAGGTTATCATCGTCCCTAAGCGTATGGTGAATATCGTGCTGAAGAAATAATATGACTATCGAGCATAAAATGATTTGGAACGAGGCCAGGGACTATATGTTCATAGCCCTTGGCCTCGCCATTTACACCATCGCCTTCACCGTGTTCCTGATGCCCTATCAGATTGTGGCCGGCGGTGTCACAGGCCTCTCGGCCATCATCTACTATGCCACCGGGTTCCACTTGGAGAACACCTACATCATCATCAACGGCATTCTGCTGGTGGTCGCACTGAAGATACTGGGCTACAAGTTTCTGATGAAGACCATCTTTGCCATCTTCACGCTCTACTTCATGCTGATGTTTGCCCAGGAAATCATGCCTAAGCAGGACAACGGACTGCCTTTCAAACTGATGGGTGAGGGACAGGACTTCATGTCGATGATTATCGGCTGTGTGCTGACGGGCATAGCGCTGGCTACCGTCTTCACCCACAATGGTTCGACAGGCGGTACGGACATTATCGCAGCCTCTGTCAATAAGTTCCACCCAAATGTGACGCTGGGCAACGTGCTGATAGCAGCCGACTTCTGTATCATCGGCTCCTGTATGTTCTTTCCTCAGTTTGGCACCTATCTGGAACGAGCCCATAAGGTGATGTTCGGCTTCTGCGTGATGGCTCTGGAGAACTATACCCTCGACTACGTGATGAATGCCCGCCGACAGTCAGTACAGTTCTTCATCTTCAGCCACAAATGGCAGGAGATAGCCAATGCCATCGGTACGGAGATGAACCACGGTGTCACCATCCTCGACGGGCACGGCTGGTATACAGGTAAAGATATGAAAGTGCTCTGTATACTGGCCAGAAAGAACGAGAGCGTGAATATGTTCCGACTGATCAAGATGATCGACCCGCAGGCCTTCGTCTCGCAGAGTGCCGTCATCGGTGTCTATGGCGAAGGCTTCGACGAGATGCGTGTAAAGATCAAGAAAAAGAAGAATGAGACAACGAAAGAATGAAAATAGTATTTGCAACAAACAATCAGCATAAACTTGACGAGATACGCAGCATCCTGGGTGAGCGCATCGAAGTGCTCTCACTGAAAGATATCGGCTGCGATGTGGATATACCCGAAACAGGCACCACACTCGAAGAGAATGCCCTCCAGAAGGCACAGTACGTCTATGACCATTATCATATAGACTGTTTTGCCGACGATACTGGTCTTGAAGTAGATGCCCTGAACGGTGCGCCAGGTGTCTATTCTGCCCGCTATGCCAATATGGCCGATGACAGTTCAGCCTCACATGATGCCGAGGCCAATATGACACGTCTTTTGAAAGAATTAGGAGAAAATAACAATCGTCGTGCAAGATTTCGCACCGTAATCGCGTTAATACAGAAGAAAGACGTCTGTCCCTGTGGCTGTAGCAGTATCAAGGATATTCACAAGTTTGAAGGTATCGTCAACGGTGAAATCATCCGAGAGCGTAGGGGAGGGGAGGGCTTCGGCTATGACCCCATCTTTCAGCCCGAAGGCTATGACAAGACGTTTGCCGAACTGGGGCTGGACATCAAAAACCACATCAGCCATCGGGCAAGGGCCGTTGCGAAACTCTGTAAGTATCTGAAGAATAAACAATAGATAAACAAAAAACAATTAAATAATAAACTTATGCTGAGGAACATTCAACAATTTGTGACGAGACAAGGCCGAAAGCCAATAGGTTTATTACTGATTGTTTTTTGTATGCTATGCAGCCCGGCAAGTGCACAAATCGGCACGTGGCGTAACTACCTGTCGTACCATGAGGTTCAGGATATCTGTGCTGCCGACCAGTATCTGTTCGTTCTGGCCTCCAACGGACTCTACCAATATAATAAGAACGACCAGAGCATCACGACTTACGACAAAGCGAACGGACTGAGCGATACTTACATTACCCACATTGCCTGGTGCCAGCAGGCCAAGCGACTGATTGCCGTCTATGAAGACTCGAATATAGACCTCGTTGAGACCAATGGCAGCATTACCAATATCAGCAGTATTTACTCCAAAACCTTCACAGGCGACAAGACGCTGAACAGCATCTATATCTATGGACAGTATGCCTATCTGGCCTGTGGCTTCGGTATCGTCAAACTGGATGTCAAGAATGCAGAGATTAGTGAGACGTATATGTTCAACCACAGCATAAGCAATGTCGCCATTAAAGACAACTATATCTATGCGGAGTATACCAACGAAGGCAATATCTGCTATGTCAGATCACTTCTCTCAAACAATCTGTTAGACATAGGCAACTGGGAATCAACTACGGATGACCTTTCGTCCCTTTTCACTGACAATAACAGCGACTACGACCAAAACATTTCACTCGTCGAAACCCTGAAACCTGGCGGTCCGAAGTACAACCATTTTTTCTATATGAAGGTTTACAACGGGAAACTCTATACCGTCGGCGGTGGATTTTATCAATTTGATAACTTCCAGCGACCAGGCACTGTACAAGTATGGAACAATAACAATTGGACCATTTATCAGGATGACATGAAGCCGGCCTTTGCCGACCGATATCTGGACGTGACATCCATAGCGATTGACCCACGTGATGAGAATCACGTCATCGTGGCATCCTGTTCTGGTCTTTATGAATTCAGAAATGAAAAGTTTGTCAAAAACCATACGGCAGGAAACACAGACTATTTTGAGTCTGCAGCATCCAATAATAGTCCGGCCTATGTCCGTACAAATGGAGTCATCTATGACAAGGAAGGCAACTTATACTGCCTGAACAGCGGTTCTACCACAGGCATCATAAAATGGGATAAGGACGGCGAATGGAACGGTATCATGGACGATGCACTCATCGACGAACCAAACCATGCGCTGAGAGTGATGAAAAACTCGATAATCGACAGTCGCGGCATACTGTGGTTTGTCAATGCGCATTCAGACAATCCATATCTGTATAGTTACAATCCAGAAAATGACGTAATAACAAAATATACCAATTTCGTCAATCAGGACGGTACGAAGATCGCTAATCATTACTCAGAGTGTGTCTGTGAGGATACAGAAGGAAATATATGGGTAGGAACGGATGTCGGCCCTGTCTATCTGGACAAAGAGAGGATACAGGATAATTCACTGGGCGTCATCCAGTATAAAGTGCCACGTAATGACGGCAGCAACTATGCTGACTATCTGCTGGCAAACAACAGTATCAATTGTATGGCAATAGATGGTGGCGGACGCAAGTGGTTTGGAACTGCCAATGACGGTGTGTACCTGATCAGTTTTGACAATAATACCCAACTACAGCATTTCACTATCGAGAACAGCAGTCTGCTCAGCAATACCATCGAGTCCATCGCCATTAACAATGAAACAGGTGAAGTGTTTTTCGGAACAGACAAAGGGCTTTGTTCTTATGTCAGTGACGCTACAGTTTCAAATACAGAGATGAACAGTGACAATGTGCTGGCTTATCCGAATCCTGTAGAGCCTGGTTATACGGGCTTGATTACCGTCACAGGCCTTTCATTCAATGCGGATGTCAAAATACTGTCCTCCAATGGTGCACTTATAAAAGAGGGACGCAGTAATGGAGGAACTTTCATCTGGGACGGAAAAGACAAAAATGGCAAGAGTGTAGCCAGCGGAATATATATGGTGGCCACGGCTACCAGCGATGGAAAGAAAGGGATTGTATGTAAAATAGCAGTCGTAAAATGAAAATGAATGCTGGAGTGATCAACTCAACTCCAGCATTCTTTCTATAGGTTTCACTGCCTCCTTGGCAATTTCAGGATCAACCTCAACGGAAGGCCAGCCGTATTTCAGACAGTTGTAAATCTTCAGCAGCGAATTCATCTTCATATACTGACACTCATTGCACGAGCATTCCAGCCCGCTCTCACTGATTTCAGGAGGCACAGGGATAAAATCCTTATCAGGACAAGTACGCTGCATCTCATGCAGAATACCGGCCTCTGTAGCCACAATAAACCGCTTCTTGTCACTCTGCTGCGCATACTGGAGCATCGTGGCCGTACTGCCCTTCACATCCGCCAAAGCCAAGACAGGGCCTTTACACTCCAAGTGAGCCATCACGACGGCATCAGGATATCGCTGTTTCAGTTCGAGTATCTTGCTTACCGAGAAACGTTCGTGAACATGACAACCACCATTCCAGAGCAGCATCTGTCGACCTGTCACCTCATTAATATAGTTGCCAAGATTATAGTCAGGACCGAAAATAAGTTTAGCATCCTGAGGCAACTGATCCACTACCTTCTTCGCATTACCGGAAGTGACGACTACATCCGTCAGGGCCTTCACGGCTGCTGTCGTATTGACATACGATACCACCTGATAGCCAGGATGCTCTTCTTTGAACTTCTTCAGATCTTCGGCCTTGCAAGAGTCAGCCAATGAACAGCCGGCATTCAAGTCAGGACAGAGTACAGTCTTGTCTGGTGACAACAATTTACACGTCTCAGCCATAAAATGAACACCACACATCACCATTATCTTTGCATCCGTCTCTGCAGCCTTACGTGCCAAAGCCAGTGAGTCGCCTACAAAGTCGGCTATCTCCTGAATCTCACCTATCGTGTAATAGTGGGCCAGGATAATGGCATCCTTCTCTTTACACATCTGCCTGATCTCAGCCTTCAGGTCAGTACCTTCTGCTACCGGCTCATCAATGAAACCTTGTTTAATCCACTCCTTTTTCAACATCACAATAATATATTTTATTTTTTTTCTTTTCTTTAAAAAATAAGAATGAGTAGTATGATATGCCGTGAATAAGTTGAAAACTTTCTGCCTCTTTTCTTGCCAGATAAGTTATTCTTTCAGTATTTCACGTTATTCGTACACTCTGTGGATAGTTTCTTATTGATAATGAGCATCAAAGCAGGCTTATCCACTATTTCTGATTTTGGTGCAAAATTAATAAGTTTATATCTTTTTTCAGCAAAAAACAGTGGAAATCTTTCGAAAATCGTTTGAATAAGTCTGTGAATATCCCCTCAGAATATCTGTTACTGGGATATTTATGAATAATTAGTTTAGTTTTCCACACAGTTATCCACTGTTTTTCCACAAAAAAATAAGGTGACCGTCGCCACCTTATTTATAATTAGTCATCCACTGGAGAGAAATCACTCTTGCCGACTCCGCAGACGGGGCAAACCCAATCCTCAGGGATGTCTTCGAATGCTGTTCCAGGAGCAATACCGCCATCAGCGTCTCCCTCAGCGGGATCATAGACGTAACCACATACGTCGCAAACATACTTTTTCATAATCGTACTTGTTTTAGGGGTTATTAATAATTGTATCTATTCTCTCAACAATCCGCTCGGGCGGAATGTTCTTCATACATGCAAAATCACCTCGATGGCAGGGTTTCTGACCATAGATACTGCAGGGGCGACACTCCAGATCCAGTTGGATGGCATTCTCCTTCGGCTGTCCGAAACCCATAAATCCAGCGTATGGGTGAGTGGCGCCCCAGACACTGACTACTGGGATGTTGGTAAGCGAAGCCAGGTGCATATTCGCTGAGTCCATTGACAACATGACGTTGAGATGACTCATGACAATCAGTTCCTGATACATGTTTTCCACATATCGGTTGACCCATATACACTGTCGATATTGGGCACACCATAAGTGAAAGTAGTGTTCTTCCTTTTCACCCCGTCCGAAGAAGAAGATACGACACTTTGGATATTTCTCCAGCAATGAGTGAATCACTTGCTCCATTAGTCGGGGAGGGTAGACCTTTCCTTCGTGGGCTGCAAAAGGTGCGATGCCTATCCATTGCTCAAAATTCTTCTTAGGACCTATCTCCTTGGGCAGCAAGTTCAAATTACCACCCTCTTCAGGGAAGATGGAGTGGAACTGTTGTATATCCACAGGATAGCCCAGCCGCTCAAACACTTCCAGATAGTTGTCGAATGAAGTGGGCAGTTGCCTTTTCACTTTATTTTTAAATGAGACCAATTGCCGGCGATCCTTACGCCGCTTATTGATATGCTCCACCCGATAGTGCCCCATATTAAATCTCATCCGCAGGTATTCAGAGCGCAGCACGTTGTGCAGGTCGGCCACCTTTGTGAATTGTTTGGCAGTCAGACGACGATAAAGTGCATTGAGTCCTTTGATGCCATGATACTCTACCTTCAAGTCGGCCTCCATGAAATTTACATTGGGAGCCAAATCATCAAAGAGTACACGGGCATACTTCCTACTCAGCACGGTGATACGGATATCTGGATACTGATGAGCCAGCGACCATACGACGGGTACAGTCATGGCAATGTCACCTAAAGATGAAAATCGGATAACTAGTATATGCTCTTTCTTCACTTCTTATATAGTATGGGATTAGTAGAAGGGTCGTTGTACATTTTCATCTGCCGATACACCTTCATATATTTGCGGCCTTCAGCAATATCCTCCAGCAACTGGTCGATAGCCAGCGAGAGGTCCTTTTGCTGTTCCAGCAGTACGGCGAGTTTTGCCTTGCATCTGTCGATATGCTCCGCAGAGGCATCCTGACGGTCCACTTGTTCCTGCATGTGATAGATTTTCAGCGCAAGGATACTCAGACGGTCGACAGCCCAAGCCGGACTCTCAGTGTTCAGTCTGGCATCCTTCAATGGTGTCACGTTACTGTAATACTGACGGAAGTATGAATCAATTTCCTCCACCAGGTCAGTACGGTCCTGATTACTCTTGTCGATGCGCCTTTTCAGTTTGAGCGCTTCTATCGGGTCGATATGAGGATCGCGGATAATATCTTCGAAATGCCATTGGACGGTGTCGATCCAGCATTTCAGATAGAGGCTGTACTCGATACTGTCGGTTTCGTAAGGATTATGAATGGGCGTATCTACATTATCTGTCAGATGATAGTCTTTAATCACCTGATTGAAGATGCGGTTGGCTTGTTCTGTAAACGACATAATCACCTTATTTAAAATAGTTATGGTGCAAAACTACAGAAAGTTTTTCAATTAACCAACTAATTATTAATATTTTCATCTAATTTTGCATTTTTATGGTTGGTAACGCACACAAAAACGTTCTTTTTATGCACAATTACACTATAAATGTGCAAAGTGGAGTCACTTTTTCTTAAAAAAGTTTGCGTAAGTGAAAGAAAATGTGTTACTTTGCACCCCGAAAACGGCAAAAGCCGTCTTTTTTCAAGATAGCAAATACATTATTAACATTTTAAAGAAAGAAAATTATGTCAGAAATTGAAAGCAAAGTAAAGGCTATTATCGTAGACAAACTGGGTGTTGATGAGGCAGAGGTAAAGCCCGAAGCAAGTTTCACAAATGATCTGGGCGCAGATTCACTGGATACTGTAGAGCTTATTATGGAGTTTGAGAAGGAATTCGGTATCTCTATTCCCGACGATAAGGCTGAGAAGATTGGCACCGTTGGTGATGCTATCGCTTATATCGAGGAGAACGCAAAATAATTTTTGGTATACAACATAGGGGTTGCTTTGGACTCGAAGCAACCCCTATGCTTTAATTTAAGCTTATGGAATTAAAAAGAGTAGTTGTAACGGGTCTGGGCGCAGTGACGCCAGTCGGCAACACTCCTGATGAGATGTGGAAAAACCTGCTCAACGGAGTCAGTGGAGCCGCTCCCATTACACTTTTCGACGCATCGAAATTTAAGACACAGTTTGCTTGTGAGGTAAAGAACCTCAATGTAAACGACTATCTCGACCGCAAGGAGGCTCGCAAGATGGACCGCTACACCCAGTTGGCCATGATTGCTGCCAAGCAGGCTGTCGAGGATAGCGGTATGAACTTGGAGACAGAAGACAAGAATCGTATCGGCGTAGTCTTCGGCGTGGGCATCGGTGGTATCAAGACCTTCGAGGAAGAAGTGTCCTACTATGCCAAGAACGAGGAGGCTGGTCCGAAGTTCAATCCTTTCTTCATTCCGAAGATGATTGCCGACATAGCAGCAGGCCAGATATCCATCATGTATGGATTCCATGGTCCCAATTATATCACTTCCAGTGCCTGCGCTTCTTCATCGAATGCGCTGGCTGACGCCTTCAATCTGATTCGTCTGGGCAAGGCAAATGCCATCGTTGCCGGTGGTGCCGAGGCTGCCATCTGTGCCACAGGTGTTGGCGGTTTCAACGCTATGCACGCTCTCTCTACCCGCAACGATGAGCCAGAGAAGGCCAGCCGTCCGTTCAGTGCCAGTCGCGACGGATTCATCATGGCTGAAGGCGCAGGTTGCCTGATCCTGGAGGAGTTGGAGCACGCTAAGGCCCGTGGTGCCAAGATTTATGCTGAGATGGCTGGTGCCGGCATGAGTGCCGATGCTTATCACATCACTGCCAGCCATCCTGAGGGACTGGGTGCCAAACTTGTGATGAAGAATGCCCTTGAGGACGCAGAGATGAAGCCTGAGGATATCGATTACATCAATGTACACGGCACGTCTACCCACGTGGGTGACATCTCCGAGGCCAAGGCCATCAAGGAGGTGTTTGGCGATGCTGCCTACAAACTGAATATTTCGTCCACAAAGTCAATGACAGGCCACTTGCTCGGTGCTGCCGGAGCCGTTGAGGCCATGGTTTCCGTATTGTCTGTACAGAACGATATCGTGCCCCCCACCATCAACCATGAGGAGGGTGATGAGGATCCTGAGATTGACTATAACCTGAACTTCACATTCAACAAGGCCCAGAAGCGTGAGGTGCGTGCTGCTCTTAGCAATACCTTCGGATTCGGTGGTCACAATGCGTGTGTGGTTTTCAAAAAATATGTGGATTAATAATCTCATCGACCGCATAAGGCTCCCTTTCCGCAAGGAGAAGGAGCTTTTTTCGGCTCTCTACGAGATACTCGGCTTCTATCCCCACCATATCGAGTATTATCGCCAGGCACTCTTGCATAAGAGCATCGGCAAGCGCAACGACAAGGGCAAGCCGCTGAACAATGAGCGGCTGGAGTTCCTTGGTGATGCCATTCTCGATGCTACCGTAGGCCATATTGTCTATAGCCACTACGAGGGTAAGCGTGAGGGATTCTTGACCAATACCCGTTCTAAACTGGTGAGTCGTGAGACACTGGGCAAACTGGCCAATGAGATGGGGCTTTCGCAACTGATTCTTTCAGCAGGCCATAGCACGTCGCACAACAGTTATGTGGGCGGCAATGCTTTCGAAGCACTGATAGGTGCCATCTATCTCGACCGTGGCTACGATGTCTGTATGTGGTTCTGGGAGAACCGTGTCCTCGGCAAGTATATCAATATCGACAAACTGGCTTTCAAGGAGGTCAACTTCAAGTCGAAACTGCTGGAGTGGAGCCAGAAGAATCGTGTCCGTATAGAATATCGGCTGTTGAAACAGAAGAAGGATGACGATGGTTCGCCTGTCTTCAGTTTCCTCGTGCTGATTGAGGGTGTCGAGGGTGAGTGTGCTTCAGGCTACTCGAAGAAGGAAGCTCAGCAGCAGGCCTCGAAAGACACGCTGCAGCGCCTGAAGCGCGAACCACAGTTCATTGATGCCATCTTCGCAGCCAAGAGTGAGCGCACGAAGATGGAGGAAGAGCCGACGATGTCAGTGCCCGATCCGGAGGAGGAGCAGCAGGACTTCATCATCGAACATGAGGATTCGGTGGAGGAGAAATCGAAAAAAAGTGATTCGAGAAAGTCGAGAATCGCGAAAGCGCCTGCTTCCGAAGAGACGCACGAAGGAGAACAGAGCAAGGAGGATGCGCCTTCTGCTGAATCGGGCGAAGATGAGTTTGATCTCTCTGACATTTCTCATAAGGAGCAGAGCCGGGAGGACATTATCGCTCAGGCTGAGGCGGCTGCCTTTGCCGAAGAATGACAACAAGGCTATCCGGGTCCGGATAGCCTTTGTTTTGCTATATTAAATAAAAAAAACGTAAATTATTCCCCCATTACAATGGAATTACGTAATTTTGCACCCAAATTGCGCAATTATGAGTATCACTCAGATAGTAAGAAAAGTCTTTGAGCCACGTCAGCGTGACTTGGAGCGGCATCAGCACGACGGAGAGGCCCTGCAAAGGGAGTCTCTTCGCCATCTGATAGAAGCAGCCAGGAATACAGAATATGGCAGGAATCACGCCTTTTCAGCGATGAAGGGCTATGAGGATTTTGTGAAGCATACACCCGTCAACACGTATGAGGAACTGAAAGGCGCCATCGACAGGATGCGTCATGGAGAGCGGGATATCCTTTGGCCAGGTAAAGTGAAATGGTATGCCAAGTCGTCGGGTACGACCAACGACAAGTCGAAGTTCATCCCCGTCAGTCAGCAGGGTCTGAAGCAGATGCATTATAAAGGCGGTTTCGACGCTGTTGCAATGTATTTGGGTAATAATCCGCAATCGAAGATCTTCGATGGCAGGGCATTGATTCTTGGAGGCAGTCACTCACCCAACTATAATGTCAAGGACTCTTTGGTGGGCGACCTCAGTGCCATCCTCATAGAGAACATCAACCCGTTGGCTAATCTGGTGCGGGTGCCGAAGAAGAAGACGGCCCTGCTGAGCGACTTCGAAATCAAGCGCGACCGCATAGCCCGTGAGGCGATGTCGAAGAACGTGACAAATATCTCAGGTGTACCCTCATGGATGCTCTCTGTGCTGACACGGATGATGGAAATCACGGGCAAGACCCATCTGGAGGAAGTGTGGCCCAATATTGAGGTCTTCTTTCACGGTGGTGTGGCCTTTACGCCTTATCGTAAACAATACGAGCAACTGATCACCTCGTCGCGGATGCACTATATGGAGACCTACAATGCCAGTGAGGGTTTCTTCGGCTTGCAGGACGACCCGGCGGATAAGTCGATGCTGCTGATGCTCGACTATGATGTGTTCTATGAGTTTATCCCGATGGACGGCGGCGATGCTGTCCCTCTCTGGGGTGTCGAAAAGGGCAGGAACTACGCTATGGTCATCTCCACCTCGTGCGGACTCTGGCGCTATGAGATAGGTGATACGGTACAGTTCACCTCTACCAATCCCTATAAGTTCATCATCACGGGTCGGACAAAGCACTTCATCAATGCCTTTGGCGAGGAGTTGATAGTGGATAATGCTGAGAAGGGACTGGCCTATGCCTGCCAGCAGACGGAAGCCGAGGTGTCGGAGTACACCGCCGCCCCCGTGTTTATGGACGATAAGGCGAAGTGCCGCCATCAGTGGCTCATCGAGTTTGCCAAGCCGCCAAAGGATCTGCAGCTGTTCTCTACACTGCTCGATCAGCACCTGCAGGAAATCAACAGCGACTATGAGGCCAAGCGCTACAAGGATATCACGCTGCAGCCCCTGGAGATCATTGAGGCCCGCAAAGGCCTGTTCAACGACTGGCTGAAGTTGCGCGGCAAACTGGGCGGACAGCACAAGGTGCCCCGTCTGAGCAATAGCCGTGAGACGATAGAGCAACTCATCAGTTTAAATGAAAAGAAGATATAGCGGAAAATGACAGAGATGAACGATAACATCAAGGATACAGGCATGCACAGAGGGAGGTCTTTGCGCAAGGCATTCTTCATTCTTTCATTCCTTCATTTTCTCATTTTCATCTCCTGTGCCCGCATGGGTTCTCCTGACGGAGGCTGGTATGACGACGACCCTCCGAGGGTGATCGGCAGTACACCGGCAGACAAGGCAACGAATGTGAAGGCAAAGAAAGTCACCATCTATTTCGATGAGTTCATCAAGATAGAGGATGCCACGAACAAGGTGATCGTCTCGCCCCCACAACTGGAAGTGCCTGAGATCAGAGGTGCCGGCAAGAGGATTATCGTGGAACTGGTCGACACGCTGAAGGAGAATACTACCTACACCATCGACTTCAGCGACGCTATCAGCGACAACAATGAGGGCAATCCCATGGGCAACTATACGTTCACCTTCTCTACAGGCGAACAGATAGACACATTCGAGGTGGCAGGCTATGTGCTCGACGCCAGCAATCTGGAGCCTATCAAGGGTATTCTCGTAGGACTCTATGACGACCTGGCCGACTCTGCCTTCAAGACAAAGCCTCTGCTGCGCGTGTCGAGAACCGACAGCCGAGGCCATTTCGTGGTGAAGGGTGTGGCTCCAGGCACTTATAGGGCCTATGCCCTGCAGGATATGGACGGCGACTTCCGCTTCAGTCAGAAGAGTGAGATGATAGCCTTCAGCCACGAGACTTTTGAGCCGTCGTCGAAGCCCGACACCCGCACGGATACCATCTGGCGCGACTCGCTGCACATTGATGCGCTGCGAAAGGTACCCTATACCCACTTCCTGCCCGATGAGATCACACTGCTGGCTTTCACCCATACACAGACCGACCGGATGCTGCTGAAGACAGAGCGAGTGGAGCCTAACAAGTTCTCCATGTATTTCACCTACGGCGACTCACTGCTGCCACAGATCAAAGGTCTGAACTTTGACGCCGACAGTGCCTTTGTCATCGAGGCCAACGAGAAGCGCGACACCATCCATTACTGGCTGCGCGACACGCTGCTGGTGAATACGGACACACTCCTGATGGACATCACCTACCAGATGACCGACTCGCTGGGCAATCTGGTCATGCATACCGACTCTGCCATAGAGGCACTGCCCAAAGTATCCTACGAGAAACGACTGAAGGAGAAAAACAAGGAGTATGACAAGTGGTTCAAAGAGCAGGAGAAGAAAAAGAAGAGGGAGGAGCCTTATGACTCAATCTACCCCCTTAAGCCGCTGGAGCCGAAGTATAATATCTCCAACACACCAAAGCCCGGCACCCGGGGACTGGTGGAGATGCCGGTGCCTTTGGCAGTCTGCGACACGTCGAAGGTGCATCTCTATTCGATGATCGACTCCGTCTGGTATCAGTCGCCCTGTGTCTTCCAGCAAGTGAAGGGTAATATCCGACAATATGAACTGATAGCCGACTGGCGGCTCGACACGGAATACAGTTTCGAAGTCGACTCCGCAGCCTTCGTGGATATCTACGGCCTGGTGTCGAAGGCTTTCAAGCAGGGCATCAAGACCAAGAAGGCTGAGGAATATAGTACGCTCGAGATGACCATCAGCGGCACAGATGCTGTTGACACCACCATTGTGGTGCAGATGCTCTCGAATGGGGGCGACCCTGTCGAAGAAGTCAGAGTCCATAAAGGCAAGGCCAAGTTTAATTACGTGCTGCCAGGCAAGTACTACCTGCGTGCTTATATCGACGCCAACGGCAATGGCATCTGGGATACAGGCGATTATGATGCCGACCGCCAGGCAGAGTCAGTCTACTACTATTCGGAGGAGTTGGAGTGCAAGGAGAAGTGGGATGTCACCAAGTCGTGGAATCTGACTACCGTTGCCCGCTTCCGTCAGAAGCCCTCTGCCATCGTCAAGCAGAAGCCCGAACAGGCTAAGAAACTCAAGAACCGCAACGTGGAACGTGCCAAGCAGTTGGGCAAGGAGTACCTTAAGGAAAAAGGCGTGAGACTATAGAATAGTTAAGAATTATGATTACCAAGATAAGAAATTGTGAATTGTGCATTTTGCGTTATGCATTGAGAATCTTTCTCGCCTTCTCACCCTTAACGGCGGCTGCGCAGTGTGGTATTGAGAATACCGCTTTCCAGTCGGGCGAGGAACTCGACTATGATTTGTATTTCAACTGGCAATTTATCTGGCTGAAGGTGGGCACTGCCTCTATGGATACGAAGATGACGAAGTTTGAGGGCAAGGATGCCTGGAAGTCGTATCTGATAACCCGGGGCAACAACAAACTTGACAAGTATTTTGTGATGCGCGACACCCTGCTGTCGTATTGCAATCCTGACCTTTCGCCCCTCTATTTCCGCAAGGGAGCCCGCGAAAGCAGTCGTTACTATGTGGATGAGATATGGTATTCTTATCCTGGCGGCAACTGTCAGTTGAAGAAGCACCAGATCACCTCCAGCGGCGAGCATCTCTGGAAGACCAGCACCTATAAGAACTGCATCTACGACATGATGTCGATCTTCCTTCGTGCCCGCAATTTCGATGCCTCAAAAATGAAGAAGGGCGACATCATCCCGATGCCTGTCAGTGATGCCAGCAGTCTTTCCAATTCGTGGCTGATGTTCAGAGGAAGAGAGAACTTCAAGATGAACGATACCAAGGAGAAATTCCGCTGCCTGGTCTTTTCCTTCTACGAGCGCGGAGAAAAGAAGTCTAACGAACTGATTCGCTTCTACATCACCGATGACAATAATCACATCCCCGTGCGTCTTGACATGTTCCTCAGTTTCGGTTCAGCCAAGGCATTCCTGAAGAAATACAAGGGTGTGCGGTCGCCGATGTCGGCTAAAATAAAATAGGTTGCTGGAAAGCAACCTATTTTCATTCTATATCGTTTCCTCGAAAGGAGCGGCGCTGATGCACTTCAGATTCTTCTCCAACTGTGCCGTGCTGCTGGCTCCGACGAGAACCGACGTGACAGCCTTCTGGTGCAGTATCCAGGCCAGCGCCATCTCTGCCAGCGTCTCGCTGCGGCTCTCAGCCACCTCATTATAGTGCTTCAGTTTGGCCAGCAGTTCGGGCGTCAGCATCTCCTCTTTCAGAAACTTTCCCTTCGACATGCGCGAGTCCTTCGGGATGCCGTTAAGATAGCGGTCTGTCAGCAGGCCCTGGGCCAGTGGCGAGAAGGAGATGAAGCCCACACCGGCCTCGGCGCAGAAGTCGAGGATGCCCTCTTCCTGCGGTTCGCGGTCGAGCATATTCAGGCGTCCCTGATAGATGAGCAGGGGCACGTCGCGCTCCTTCAGATATTTGTAGGCGAACTTGGTGGCTTCGAGCGGCCAGCGGGAGATGCCGACGTAGAGGGCCTTGCCCTGGCGCACGATGTCGACGAGCGCCTGCAGCGTCTCCTCCAGTGGTGTCTCAGGGTCGTAGCGGTGGCTGTAGAACAGGTCCACGTAGTCTATCTTCATCCGCTTCAGGCTCTGGTCGAGCGAGGCCATCAGATACTTGCGGCTGCCCCAGTTGCCGTAAGGGCCTGGCCACATGTCGTAGCCGGCCTTTGAGGAGATGAAGAGTTCGTCGCGGTAGGGGCGGAAGTCCTCGTCCATCAGCCGTCCCATCGTCTCTTCGGCCGTGCCGTAGGCGGGGCCATAGTTGTTGGCCAGGTCGAAGTGGGTGATGCCGTGATCGAAGGCATAATGCGTAATCTCACGGCTCCGCTCGTAGGGGTCTACGCTTCCGAAGTTGTGCCAGAAGCCGAGGCTCACCTTTGGCAGTAACACACCCGAGCGTCCGCAGCGCTCATACTCCATCCCGTTGTCGTAGCGGCTCTTGTCCGCGAAATACAGTTCCTTCATTTTTGATCCTTCCTTTTATTTTTACCTTTCTAAGTTGCAAAGATAGTGTATTTTTTGGATTCGGCGAAGAGAAAGCCGATATTTTTATCATAAAAGGCAGCACGACTCTTCACGAGCAGTACTGCCTTTGGCGCCTTATACTTATTTTTATATATTACTTTTTCGTTTCTTCTGTTTCAAGCAGGGCCGGGCTGAAGGCACGCAGCAGATAGGCTGGCATGTCAATGCGGCGATAGGTCTCCTTGAATTTGTCGCCAGTGACGGTCAGCGTCTGATGGCCGGCTTCAGTCAGGTTTATCTCGAAAGGCTGTCCAGCCAGCAGGAAGATGTTCTCCGACTGCCCCCTGCTGACGGTGCCACACGAGCCGGAAGCCCCATAGCGGAAGCCTCTGGTGACGGTGGAGGGATGCATCCGCAAGACCATGAACACGCTGTCGGTCAGAATCAGGTACTGATTCTTATTTTTCTCTTCCTGCCAGACGCCCATCCGCGGCTCTGCAGGGTCGTTCTTAGCGGCTGAGACGGCACGCAGCACGTCCACGATGTCCTCGTTGGGCTTGATGCGGCTCCACTGCTCCGTGATGTCAGGTCCTTTGACGCCTGCCATCTGCGTGGAGTCCTTCAGCCAGCGCGAGATGGCGGTGCGCTCGTCGGGGAAGGTGTAGTCGGTGGGATGGCCCTGGGCGTCCACCAGCGTGTCGCCGCGCCACGCGTAGCCCTCGCCGCTCATGCTGAAGTTGAGGTTCCTGCCCTTTTTCCTCCAGTAACTAAAGCAGAGGAAAGTGCTGTCGTTGTAGAAGCCATAGTGCATAGCCACGGGATGCACTTCCTCGCCCGAGCCGGTGTTGCTGATCCAGTCCATCGTCCAGCAGCCCTTCATAGGGTGTTCTCTCACTGGCTCTGCCGTCTGTTTCTCGCGCGTCTGGCAGCCGAAGGCGGCGGCAGCCGTCACTGTCAGCATCAGGGCTGTGGCAGCGAGCGTCTGACAGCGGTGCATCGCGGACGGGTTCAAGGTCTGGTTCATGAAGACGATGCGCTGCTTCAGGGGCTTGATGCCGAAGGCCGAGCGCAGCAGGATCCACTTGCCCTGCTGTGTGCAGATGCGCAGCAGTGACAACTGATAGGCCTGGCGGTCTACACCCTCTGCCAGCACATCGCTGTCCACCTCCAACTCCTGCTGCAGGCGCATCTCGCTGAAGAAGAGCCACACGAACGGATTATACCAGTTCAGGGCTATCAGCATCTGCATCCCGCAGAGTTTCAGGAAGTGCCGGTGGCGGATATGGGCCTGTTCGTGCAACAGGATATAGTGGCGCATCTCGTCGTCGATGGCCGACGGCAGGAAAATGCTGCGGCCGAAGGAGAAAGGTTGTTTCACACCTATATAGATGTCGGCATCGTCTAGATGTGTGCAAGGATAATGCTTGCGTAGGCGTAACAGCCACACTAACTGAAAGATGAAATAGCCCATCACGCAGATGACGCCAAGCAGATAGATATGCACCGGCTTCAGTGGGGTTATCCGGCTCTGCCTTTTCGCTGGTTGGAGAGCCGTGGTGCTGGGGCTTGTTGGTGCAGTGGTGTGAGAAACGGCCTGTGATGGCTCGCTCCCCCGCGTCCCTGCGCCTTCGCTCCCCCGTAAATACTCGTTCCACCGCGCCCCCGCGCCTTCGCTCCCCCGTAAAATCTCGCCTTCCACCTCTCTGACAAGTGTCACCACAGAGACCATCGTTGTCAGCACTACAGCAGTGGCGATGAACATCTGTGTCCAGCGGCTACTGCTTTTCAGTCGGAGCAGTGAGCGGTATACGGCATAGAGTGCGCCGCACACCAGAATGCCGGTCAAGGGGAAAAGTCCTGTTTCAAATGTAATCATAATAAGTATATATTTTTAGTAGTTTGTCCTGTTTTCCCTGATCAGTTGCAGTATTTCGGCTATATCATTTTCGCTCAGGTTCTCCTGCTGGGCGAAGAAGGAGACGAGCGACACGCCCGACCCTCCGAAGAGCGTGTCCTTCACTTCGTTCATCACCTGTCGCTGATAGCGCTCCTTGGTCATCAGTGGTGAATAGATGAGCAGTTTGCCCGCCCCTTTGCGGTGCTCCACGAATCCTTTCTGCTCGAGAATCTTCAGAAAGGTGGCTACTGTGGTGTAGGCTGGCTTCGGTTCGGCATAATGCGCCAGGATGTCGGCCACGCAGGCCCCTCGCTGCAGTTGCCACAGCACGTTCATCACCTGCATCTCGCTCTTGGTCAGTGTCTGTTGTCTCATATTGTCGCTTTTTAGTCTCACGCAGCAAAATTACGAAGATTTTAGAAATCTAAAAGTTTAGTAATTCGAAATTTCTCTTCAGCCGCCACTATTTAACGTTCATTCTTAGTAATTCAGCCACCGTTATTAGTAATTAACACAACGTTTGCTCCCGACGGAAAAGAAAACCGCGTTTTCCTTTGTTTTGCTCTCGATTTTTCGTAATTTTGCAACCGAATAACCTAAAATAGTTTTTTGAAATGGAAATGTATAGGAAGGTAGTTGTTATAGTTGTATTGCTGTCTGCTGTTGTCGGTACGAAGGCTG
This sequence comes from uncultured Prevotella sp., assembly GCA_947167845.1. GTDB lineage: Bacteria > Bacteroidota > Bacteroidia > Bacteroidales > Bacteroidaceae > Prevotella. The sequence goes on from CAMVJQ010000006.1 coordinate 50,181, forward strand.
GGCAGTATCGCAATGTGTTTGTGGAGATGGGCTATCCCGCTTCAGAGGTGGATGCCAAGTTGCAGGAGGTGTTCAGTGATGTGTTCTGCGGGCCCAACAAGGTTTACTTCGAGGTGGGCGACTCGATGGGCTATGTGTCTGATGTGAAGAACCACGACGTGCGCACCGAAGGGATGTCGTACGGCATGATGGTGGCCGTGCAGTTGGACAAGAAGGATATCTTCGACCGTCTGTGGCGCTGGACCAGGAAGTATATGCAGCACCAGAGCGGACAGCGCGAGGGCTACTTCGCCTGGAGTTGTAAGACTGACGGAAGCCGCAATGCGGAGGGCGCAGCCAGCGACGGCGAACTCTACTTCATCACCTCGCTCCTCTTTGCCAGCAACCGCTGGGGCAACGACACGGGTATCAACTATAAGGCCGAGGCGCAGCACATCCTGAACAGCATCCAGCCGCGCGACTACAAGGAGGAGCGACCGGCGCGCTCCTTCCCGGGGATGCCCCCTTCGTCGGGAAAGATCTTCCTCATCGACCCGGAGACCAAACTGATCACGTTTACACCCGACGGCTTCGGGCAGCGTTTCACCGACCCCTCCTATCATATCCCCGCTTTCTATGAGGTGTGGGCAAAGTGGGGCGACGACGGACGGGCTGACTTTTGGTTGGCATGCGCGAAGCAGTCGCGTGAGTTTCTCCATAAGGTGACCCACGAGAAGACGGGACTCAATCCCGACCTCTGCAATTACGACGGGACGCTGATGCAGGGATTTGGCGGACGGCGCAACGGCGGTTCCAATTTCCGCTACGACTCCTGGCGCGTGCCGATGAACATCACCCTCGACTATGAGTGGAGCGGTGCCGACGCGGCCTGGCAGCAGCAGTATGGGGAGCGCATCCAGAACTTCTTCTACTCACAGGGGCTGAACGACTTTGTGGATCAGTATCGCGTGGACGGCTCACTGCCAGCAGAGGATGAGATACTGCGGGCAGGCGGCTCTGCACCGAAGTTGCGCCACAGCATCGGCCTTGTGGCCACGACGGCTGCTGCCTCCATCCTGTGTCATCATGCGAAGAGCAGGGAGTTTGTCGATGCCTTGTGGAATGCCAGGCACGAGCCTTTTGAGGATGGCTATTTCGACGGCTATTACGACGGCTTGCTTCGCCTCTTTGCCTTTATGCATCTCAGTGGCCGCTATCGCGTCATAGAGCCTTGAGGACGGAAAACCATAGGATAGAGTCTTGAAGACGGAAGAACTTTTCGACAGATGCCTGACGCTGGCTCAGGTGAAGGAGCCGACAGGCGACACCAACCGCTACATGCACGAGACGCTGGTGCTCTGTTGTGCCGAGGCACTACGCGGCTCCGGGCAGGCTTACGGCAACGTGTTCTCGCAGGTGGACTATCTCTGCAAGCGGAGCGGTGTGAGTATGGCTGACAAGATAGCCATCCAGACGATGCGCCGCCACTCCAACAGCACAGAGCCGCTCAGCCGTGAGGACTTGCTCTGCGATGTGAGGGCTCTCTCGCTGCTGATATCGGCGGTCTTCTCAGTCGATATTCCAGGGTCGCCTCGCTCCCCCGCACCCTCGCACCCCCGCCCCCCCGAAATATCCCGCTCCCCCGGAAAACTCCCCAAAATCCGCTGCATCGTCAGCAGGCTGGACGACCGCTTTATCTATGCCGACACCGACGACGGAGAGATAGCCATCGACTACCAGTACCACGAGAGGGGCATCGACCACACTTACCTGAAGCAGGTGGTGAGGCAGGGAATGCAGTTGAATCTGCTCGACGTGAGTGCTGACGAGGACACCCAGGCGCTGATACCCCGTCTGATTGTAGTGGAGCCCGACTTCCTGGTGGACATCTCCGCCATAGCGGCCTGTTTCACCGACTACGGTCACCATCCGCTGCTTTTCACAGTGAACCGTCTGAGAGAGCGCGCCAACACGCAGCCGATACTGCTTGGCAACTTTGCGGACACGGCCCTCGACGATATCATCAACCGTGAGGAGAGCGGCTTGGCCGTCAGCCTGCCTCGCAGTTTCAGGGAACAGGCATTGCAGTATTGCACCTGCGAGGGATTCAGTGCGCCCGACTTCAGGCGCGATGCCCAGCAGCGCATCGATCATCTCCGCGAGGCGGTGGATGTCTTGTTCGGGGTTGGGAGCGACAACAGCCTGAGGCAGCCTGATGCCTTCGAGCGCGGGAGAGTGATCTTGGAACCCTCGTTCATTTGCGAGAAGTTGGGGCTGCAGGGACGTGTCGACCTGATGACTACTGACATGCGGCTGCTGGTGGAGCACAAGTCGGGCAAGAACTACAATATCGAACTGCTGATGAATACGGCTGATGCCGAACTGCGGCGGCGGGGCACCCACGGCCTGCAGTTGGAGTCGCACTATGTGCAGTTGCTGCTCTACTACGGTGTGCTGCGCTACAACTTCGGCGTGACGGATGCCAAGGCCGACATCCGTCTGCTCTACTCGAAGTACCCCGCCCGGCAGGGGCTGCTCGTGGTGAATTTCTACCAGCAACTCTTCCGCGAAGCCATCAAGTATCGCAATCAGTTAGTGGCTACCGAATACTACATCGCCCAAAACGGCTTCGACCGCGTTCTGCCCCATCTCTCCCCCTCGGTGATCTATGCCGGGGAGAAAAAGGACAATTTCTTCTGCCGTTATGTAGAGCCGAAGGTCTCGCTGGTGACAGGCCATTTCTCGCAACTGTCGCCTCTCGAGCGTACCTATTTCTGCCGGATGATGACCTTCGTCTATCGTGAGCAACTCTATGCAAAGGTGGGGGGCGCGGTGGTGCCGGGGCACGGGGGAGCGATAGCCGACCTGTGGAATATGCCCCTCCACGAAAAGAAGGAGACGGGCAACATCTATACCGGCCTGACTATCACTGCACGCAGGAAGTCGGACGAACAAGGCGGCTACGACCTGCTCACGCTGGCTGTACCCGACCAGGGGGAGGACTTCCTGCCCAACTTCCGCCGGGGCGACCCCGTCTGTCTCTATGCCTACCGCGACGAGCCAGACATCTGCAAGAGCATATTATATAAAGGTACGTTGCAGGAGATACGTACTGACCTGCTTGTGGTGCGGCTCAGCGACGGACAGCAGAATCCTGACATCTTCGCTGCCGGGAGATACGCCATCGAGCACGGCTCTTCCGACGGCTCTGCCAGCAGCGGTGTCCGCAGCCTCTATGAATTCATCACAACACTGCCCAGCCGCCGCCAACTTCTGCTGGGACAGCGTGCCCCTGTGGCTGATAGCAGCGTGACGCTCACAAGGTCCTATCATCCCAACTACGACGAGATCCTGCTGAAGGCCATGCAGGCGCAGGACTATTTCCTGCTTGTAGGTCCTCCGGGAACGGGCAAGACGTCTATGGCCCTGCGCTTTCTCGTGGAATGCTCATTGCTAAATCCACAATGCTCAATCCTGCTGACTGCCTATACCAACAGGGCGGTGGATGAGATCTGCGGGATGCTCACCGATGCCGGCATCAGTTATATCCGCATCGGTAATGAGAGTTCGTGCGACCCGCGCTTTGCCGATTGTCTGCTGGATCGTATGATAGGCAACAGACCGCGCCTCGACACCATCCGCCAGTTGCTGTTGCAGACGCCGGTCATCGTCAGCACCACCTCGATGCTTCAGTCGCGTCCCTTCATCTTCAAGTTGAAGGTGTTCGACCTCGCCATCGTCGATGAGGCTTCACAGATACTGGAGCCGGGACTGGTGGGCATCCTCTCGAAGGTGCGCAAGTTTATCCTCATCGGCGACTACAAGCAGTTGCCTGCCGTGGTGCAGCAGTCAGAGGCGGAGTCGGAAGTCACCGAGGCGTGTCTGCGCGATATAGGGCTGACCAATTGTCGCAACTCCCTCTTTGAGCGGCTCATCCGCTGGGAGCGTCATTGCGGTCGCACTGCCTTCGTGGGCATCCTCCGCTATCAGGGACGTATGCATCCGGCCGTCGCGGAGTTCCCTAACAGGATGTTCTATTTCCGTGAGCAGTTGGAGCCCGTGCCCTGTGAGCATCAACTCGACACGTCGCTTCACTACGACCTGCCGTCGGAAGATGCGCTCGACGATTTGCTCAAGACTCGTCGGATGCTCTTCCTCGACCAATGCACAATGTACAATTCACAATTCACAATGCATAATCCTTCGACGAGCGAAGCGGCAAAGCCGACTACCGACAAGGTCAATCCAGCCGAGGCCCGTATCGTGGCCGACCTGCTCCGGCGCATCCACCGTTTCTACGGTGCCCGCTTCAATCCTGACAAGACTGTCGGCGTGATAGTGCCCTATCGCAATCAGATAGCGATGATCCGCAAGGAGATAGAGCGGCTGGGCATAGAGCCGCTGCAGCGCGTCAGTATCGACACGGTGGAGCGCTATCAGGGTTCGCAGCGCGATGTCATCATCTACAGTTTCACGGTGCGCTATGGCTATCAACTCGACTTCCTCACCAGCAACTGCTTCCAGGAGGAAGGGCGCACGATAGACCGCAAACTCAACGTGGCCATCACCCGTGCCCGTTGCCAGATGCTGATGACGGGCTGTGTCCCGCTGCTTCGCCAGAATCCCCTCTTTGCGGCTCTGATAGACGGTTACTTAGCAGACTTTAGCCCCAATGAGGAGTGACTTTCGCAAAATTGTAAGCGAAAATTTTGTGCATTCACGAAATTTGCTTACTTTTGCAGGGTTAAAATGAATAACGAGACCATCAGACTGGCAAATCTTAGTATCGGCTATCGTGGCAAGAGCGATATCCGCGTGGTGGCGAATGACATCAATGCTGTCATCCGACAGGGAGAACTGACGTGTCTGCTTGGTGCCAACGGCGTGGGCAAGTCGACACTGCTTCGCACGCTCTCCGCCTTTCAGCCGAAACTGCAGGGCGACATCTTTATCGAGGGGCGTGAGATAGACTCCTATACCGATAAGGAGTTGAGCCGCGTCATCGGTGTGGTACTGACGGAGAAGCCTGACATCCGCAATATGTCAGTACGCGAATTGGTGGCCCTGGGGCGTTCGCCCTATACGGGCTTTTGGGGCACCCTGCGCGATGACGACTGGCAGGTGGTGGATGAGGCTATTGCCGATGTGCGAATCGACAGTCTGAAGGACCGTATGATCCACACCCTCTCTGACGGTGAGCGACAGAAGGTGATGATAGCCAAGGCACTGGCGCAGCAGACGCCCGTCATCTATCTCGACGAGCCGACGGCCTTCCTCGACTTCCCCAGCAAGGTGGAGATGATGCAATTGCTCCGCCGGCTGGCCCGCGAACAGCAGAAGACCATTTTCCTCTCAACTCACGACTTCGAACTGGCACTGCAGGTGGCCGACACGCTATGGCTGATGACACGGGGCGAAGCCGTCAGCATCGGCTCTCCCAGACAGTTGGCTGATGATGGAGCCCTCTCGCGCTATGTGGAGCGCCCTGGTATCACCTTCAATCGGGAAACGCTCAGGGTTTTAATTCATAATTCATAATTCATAATTAACTCTTATGGTATTCGGACACGGCGACGACACCTATCGCTACGGCGACAAGATCAGGATGAACTTCAGTTCCAACATCTACCAGAAGGCAGACCTGACGGCACTGAAGGACTATCTGCGCACCCGCCTGGACGCTATCGGCCACTATCCGGAACCGCAGCCCTTCGAACTGGAGGGCATGATTGCCGAAAAGTTATGCATATCGGCAGACATGGTGATGGTGACCAGTGGAGCCAACGAGGCCATCTACCTCATCGCCCAACTCTACCGGGGATGGGCTTCCGTCATCCCGCAGCCCACCTATACGGAATATGCCGACGCCTGCCGGATGTTCGACCATCTGGTATCGTATGAACTGACCGACGAACTGGAGTTGCTGCCTGACGACCGTATCTACTGGATATGCAATCCTGACAACCCGACGGGCAACGTGCTGCTCAAGCCGTTGCTGAAGCATATTATCCGGCAGCATCCCCGCTACCTCTACGTCGTCGACCAGTCGTATGCCGACTATACGCTCCAGCCTGTACTGGCCCCACGTGAGATGACCGACTGCTATAACGTGATGATCATCCAGTCGCTCTCAAAGAAATACTGCATCCCGGGTCTGCGCCTCGGCTATCTGACGGCGTCGCCCATCATCATCCAGCGGCTGCGGCAGTTGCGCCAGCCCTGGACGGTGAACTCGCTGGCCATCGAGGCTGGCAAATATCTTGTAGCAAACGAGCCGAAGGTGCTGCCCGACATGGAAACCTATCTCGCTGAGGCGCAGCGGCTGCATGACGAATTGCAGGCCATCGACGGACTGATGGTGATGGATACGCAGACGCACTATATGCTGGTGAACATCGACTGGGCGGAGTCGAACGTGCTGAAGAACTGGCTTATAGAGCATGAGGGCATCCTGATACGCGACGCTTCCAATTTCCATGGACTCGACAACCACTGTTTCCGCGTAGCAGCGCAGACCCGAGAGGAGAACGATGCCCTTGTCAGTGCCATCCGCAGGTTCAAGGATTCTTTTTAGCCCTTCACCTTTTTACCTTTTCACTATCACATAGATGATGACTGGCGCTCCCATTATGGGAGTGACGGCATTCAGCGGTATCACCCCGTTCTCGCCAGGCAGGTAGCAGATCAGGTTGCAGACGAGGGCTATCGCGCCGCCACAGAGGATGGTGGCTGGCAGCAGCACGCGATGATTGTCTGTGGTCAGCAGCAGGCGGGCGATATGGGGTACCGCCAGTCCGATGAAGGCCACGGGGCCGCAGAAAGCCGTGGTGATGGCTGTCAGGATGCCCGTCACGATGAGCAGCCAGTTGCGGGTGCGCAGGATGTTGATGCCCAGGTTCTCTGCATAGCGGTCGCCCAGCATCAGGGCGTTGAGGGGCTTGATGAGCAGCAGCGAGCCTGCCAGCCCTGCGATGGTGATGGTGGCGAAGACGGGCATCGTCTTCATCGACACGCCGCCGAACGACCCCATCCCCCAGACCATATACGACTTGACGCCCTCATCCGTCGCAAAAAAGTTAAGCAGCGAGATGGCAGAATTGCTGATATAGCCGATCATGATGCCGATGATAAGCAGCATCACATTGTTCTTGACGATATTGGAGAATAGGAAGATCAGCGCCATCACACTCATGGCTCCGACAAAGGCGGCGATGAGCACTGCCGCGAAGCCCGTGATGCTGACACTGCCTGCAGAGATGCTGCCTCCCAGCAGCAGCATCACCAGGGCCACGCCCAGACCGGCTCCACTGTTGATACCGAAGATGCTGGGCCCTGCCAGCGGATTGCGGAAGGCCGTCTGCAGCATCAGTCCTGCCACGGCCAGTGCGCCGCCGCAGAGCATGGCCGTGATGGCCTGCGGCAGTCGCGACTCTAATACGATAAACCGCCAGGAGGCCCTTTCTCCTTCGTCGCCCAGCAGGATCCGCAGCACGTCAGCGGCAGGAATCCTGATGGACCCCAGCGTCAGATTGAGGGCGAAGAGCACTGCTATCAGAATGCCCAGTCCCACACAGTAGATGATACCCTTTTTCATTACGTGTGCAAAGTTAATGATTTTCAGCCATAGGCAGCACAGATTTTCACAAATTCATTCTGTGATAATCAAAAAATCTGTGAAAATCTGTGCTGTCTGTGGCTAAAATTGTATCTTTGCATTCAAATTGCAACAAACTTACAAGCCAAAACAGCATATGGAAGTCATATTGATTAGACATACGAGTGTGGATGTGCCCCCAGGCACCTGCTACGGACAGAGCGATGTGCCCGTCCGCGACACCTTCGAGCAGGAGGCAGAGGCCGTGAGCCGGAATCTCGCGGCTTTTCAGCCTTTCGACTGCGTCTATGCCTCGCCCCTCACAAGAGCCCGCCGCCTGGCCGCCTATTGCGGCTATCCCCAGCCGCGTCTCGACAACAGGCTGAAGGAGATGTATATGGGCGAGTGGGAGATGCGGTCGTTCGACGACCTGAAGGACGGCTATGCCCGTCAGTGGTTCGACGACTATATGAATCTGCCTACCCCAGGCGGTGAGAGTTTCCAGATGCTCTACAGCAGGGTGGCTGATTTCCTCGATGAACTGAAGTCGGCCGACTGCCAGCGGGTGGCTGTCTTTGCCCATGGCGGGGTGCTCATCAGTGCAGGCATCTATGGCGGGCTTTTTAAACCTGACGAGGCCTGGGACAATCAGCCTGGATATGGTGGAATCATGAAGATAGAGTTATAGCGATGCAGACAAGTATTGACCAGACCAAGTGGTACGACCGCATCTGGGCGGCATTCATCTTCTTTACCCGGCTCCCCTTCTGGCGGCTGCATGAGCCGCCGAAGGCATGCTATGCGACGGTGGTGGAGCACTGGCCCCTGACGGGCTGGCTCACGGGTGGTGCGATGGGAGCCACCATCTACTTTGCCAGCGTCCTGCTGCCGCCGGCGGTGGCTGTGCTGCTCGCCATCATCGTGCGCCTGCTGATAACCGGTGCGCTCCACGAGGACGGGCTGGCCGACTTCTTCGACGGATTCGGAGGTGGCGGCAACAACCGTAGCAGAATCCTTGAGATTATGAAGGATTCCCGCATCGGCACCTATGGCGTGTTGGGGCTCATCTTCTACGAACTGCTGCTCGTTGCCACGCTCATGTCGATACCGCCTTATTATGCTGCCGTGATGGTGGTCGCAGGAGATACCTTCTCCAAGATGGTCACCTCGCAACTGATACTGATGATGCCTTACGCCAGGCGCGAGGCTGAGTCGAAGGCAAAGACCGTCTATCGGAAGTTTGGAGCGTGGGCGGGCGTCAGCCTCGCCCTGCAGGGACTGCCCCCGATGCTCTTCTTCATCTGGATGATGCGACTCGACTGGCAGGTGATGATTTTCATTCCCGCTCTCGTCTTCTATCTGCTCTATCTGCTGATATGGCGCCGGTTGCAGGGCTATACGGGTGACTGCTGCGGGGCCGTCTGCCTGTTGGTGGAACTGTCGGTCTACCTCGTCGTCAGTGCCATAAATATTGAATTATGAATTATGCTTTGTGCATTGTGAATTATGAATTCTAAAGTCATTCTGATCACTGGCGGCCAGCGTTCAGGCAAGAGCAGCCAGGCCGAGGCGCTGGCACTGAGTCTGTCAGATCATCCCGTCTACCTCGCCACTGCCCATATCTGGGACGAGGAGTTCCGTGAGCGCGTACGGATGCATCAGGCGCATCGCGGGCCGCAGTGGACCAACATCGAGGAGGAGATGCTGTTGAGCCGGCACGACATGACAGGCCGCGTCGTCGTCATCGACTGTGTGACGCTCTGGCTTACGAACTTCTTCTTTGCCAACGACTCCAATACCAGCCGTTCACTCGAATTGGCGAAGGCGGAGTTCGATAAGTTTACGAAGGCGGATGCCACCTATATCTTCGTGACCAACGAGATTGGCAGCGGTGGTGTCAGTGACAACGCCATCCAGCGCAGGTTCACCGACCTGCAGGGCTGGATGAACCAGTATATCGCCTCCCGTGCCGACGAGGTGATCCTGATGGTGTCAGGTCTGCCAGTAACGATAAAGTCTGTGGCTAAATAAATTGAACATTGAGCATTGTGAATTGTGAATTGTGAATTATGAAATCATTCGACATACATCCGACTGACAAGCGTCTGGCACCAGCCATTCAGCAGAAGATAGACAATCTGAACAAGCCCAAAGGCTCGTTAGGCCGCCTTGAACAACTGGCGATGCAAGTGTGCCTCATCCAGCAGACACTACAGCCGTCGCTGGCCCATCCCTGCCACCTGCTGCTGGGCGGCGATCACGGCATCGAGCGTGAGGGTGTCAGCGTCAGTCCGCGCGAGGTCACCTGGCAGCAGATGATCAACTTCACCCGTGGCGGAGGCGGCGTGAATATGTTCTGCCGCCAGCACGGCTTCCACTTGCGCGTGGTCGATGTCGGTGTGGATTACGACTTTTCTTCCGTCCCCCTCCTACAGAATGACCATTCTTTCGTCCCCCTCCTACAGAATGACCATT
>CAMVJQ010000007.1 GCA_947167845.1 uncultured Prevotella sp.
ACCTCTGGTATGCCTACTACAACTGGATTGCAAACGCCAACTATATCATCGCTGCTGAGGAGACGATGGGCGGAACCTCTGAGGAGGTGAACTACGCCATCGGTCAGGCTTATGCCATCCGTGCCTACAGTTACTTCATGCTGTCGCAGTGGTTTGCCCGCACCTATAAGGGACATGAGAGTGAGAAGTGCGTGCCCATCTATACTGCGCCCACCACTCCTGAGACCAAGGGACAGCCGCGTGCCACCATCGCTGAGGTCTATGCTCAGATTGACAGCGATATCAAGAAGGCCATTGCCCTGCTTGAGGGTACTGAGCAGAAGATATCCTCTCACATCGGCTACGCCGTGGCCCTTGGCCTGCAGGCCCGTATCGCCCTCGTTGAGAACGACTGGCAGACAGCCAAGACGGCTGCCAAGGCTGCCATCGAAGCCAGTGGCTGCAGCGTGCTGCCAACAGCCTCTTTCAAGGGATTGAACAATGCAGCAGCATCCAATGTCATGTGGGGTGCCGGCATTATTGCCGACCAGGTGGGCATGTATGCCAGTTTCTTCGCCCACATGGACTTCGAGGCCGACAAGTATGCCTCGTCGGCTCCCAAGTGCATCAACAAGGAACTCTATGCCAAGATGAATCCTACGGATACCCGCCGCGACTGGTGGGTGAGCGGTGTCAGCAGCGCTGGACTCGTACAGGAGAAGTTCAAGTTCACCGATGTTCCTACATGGATGGGCGACTATATCTTCATGCGTGTCGAGGAGATGTATCTCACCGCCGCCGAGGCAGAGTGCCGTCTGGGCGAAGAGGATGCAGCCAAGGCCGACCTGATGGCCGTGATGGAGCAGCGCGATCCTGACTATACCTGCGACAAGACGGGTACAGCCCTCGGCGCCACATCGGCTACTGCCGACGAGACAGGCTCACTGCTTGAGGAGATTCTCATCCAGCGCCGTATCGAACTCTGGGGCGAGGACGGACGTATGTTCACGCTGAAGCGCCTGAAGCAGGGCTTCCGCCGTACCGCCGACCAGGGATGGCCTGCAGCCGCTCTGCTGGCTACGCGTCCTACTGACGATCCTGAGGCTTATATGAACGTGCTTACCATCCCGCAGGCTGAGTTCGACGGAAATGAGAATATGAAACTCGAAACCGACCAGAACCCTGAAGATGACTATGTTAAATGATTATAAACCCCTCAATCTAACAGTAAACGATTATGAGAATAAATAAGAAGATTTTCGGTTTGGCTTTTGTAGTTGCTGCCCTTTTCACCTCTTGTAACAAGGACAACGAGGGTGCCATCTACGATGGTCAGGGAAGCAATGCGGGTGTGTCGTTCACCGCTTCTACTCTTTCAAATGTAGAGGTCCCGGCATCTAACCCCGTATTCGACGTAGAGATTGTTCGTGGCAACACTTCTGCTGCTGCCACTGGTTCGCTCACTGCTACACTAAAGGTCGGTGATAATGAAATCCCTGGTGTAACGGTATCCAATTATAATTTCGCCGCCGGCGAGAACTCCACCACTGTGAAGGTGGATATTTCTCCCCTGGAGGTAGGTGTGGTCGGAAATCTCACACTGGCCATTAGCGATGCCGATGCATCCATAGGCGGAGTGAAGTCAGCGACAATGAAGTGCTCGAAGGCTTATGAGTGGACATCGTTGGGCAATGGTACCTTCACTGACAACTTCTTCGGCATGGAGAGTACGCCTGAGATCCTGAAGGCTCAGGGCTTCGACCGCTATCGTGTGATGGCTCCTTGTGAGGCTTACCGTACAAGCCCTGCGGCTGCTGAGGACACATGGGTAGCCACTTGGTCGGCTCCTTACATCGAACTCTGGGTTGAAGACGGACTGGTATTCTGGGATGAATGGTTCACTGGTCAGAATTATGACGGTGACAAGGCCAGCCCCATCTATGCTTACCATCCTTCTGCTTTCGACAGTCTCAATGATGCAGAGTTCTGGCAGTTCAGCAAGTTCCTCGACGCGAAGACCATCCAGTTGGCTCCTTACTACTACATCGATAGTCTCGGCGGTGGTTGGAACTACACTCAGAGAGAGGGTGTCGTAATTATTACGCTTCCATAACGGAGGCGGTGTCAATAAGATGCCGGACACGGGATAATCCATGCCCGGCATCTTCTATTTATATAAAGAATGTGCGATGAAACAGATCTACCTATTACTTATTATGCTATTTCAGACGCTCGCGGCAAATAGTATTCCTGCAAAGCCCGGGCAATGGAAGATACTGACGCTCGCTGACGGTTCGCAAGTGAAGGCTGAACTGAGAGGCGATGAGTTTGCTCACTTCTGGATCAGTGAGGATGGCGCCTGTTATGCCGAAACAGAGAAGCCTGGCATATATCAGCCGGCCAAACTGAGCACTATGATGGCCAAATCGGAAAAGAAACGAAGCCAAAGAGCGGACTATCACTCTAAGAAACGGACAAGAGCGATTATCGGCGGCGACCATGAACCGTATGTCGGCAAGAAAAAGGGACTGATACTCCTGGTGGAATTCCAGAACAAGAAATTCGAGGAAGACCATACGTCGGCGCTGTATAATGATATATTGAACAAGGTGGGCTTTACGAGCGACCTCGGTTTCCGGGGCAGCGTGAAGGATTACTTCCTGGATCAGAGCCATGGCCAGTTCGAACTCGACTTTGACGTGATAGGCCCGTTGACCATGCCGAGGACCTATGGCTATTATGGGGCCAACACACAAGGCGATGACACCAATCCCGGCCTGATGGTTGCCACTGCCTGCGAGATGGCTGATGGACAGGTGGACTATCACGACTATGACTGGGATGGTGATGGCGAGGTAGACCAGGTGTTCGTGATTTATGCGGGTCTCGGCGAGGCAGCCGGCGGCGATGTAAATACCATCTGGCCCCATGAGTGGCATCTGCAAAGCAGTGACTACGGCAAGATGCTTACGCTCGACGACGTAGTAATCGACACCTATGCCTGTGGGCCGGAACTTATCCAGCGGAGTTATACTGCAAGTTCCATCGGCATAGAGGGCATCGGCACCATCTGCCACGAATTTACGCATTGCCTCGGTTTGCCAGATATGTATGATACTGGTGGCGGCAACTATGGCATGAGTACTTGGGACCTGATGTCGTCGGGTAGTTACAATGACGGCAGTTTCTCCCCGGCGGGATTTACCAGTTATGAGCGGATGTACTGCGGTTGGCAACAGCCTGTTGTCTTGCAGAACGACACGGTGGTGACTGGTATGAAAGCCCTTGGCGAGGGCGGCGATTTCTACATCATCTATAATGATGCCCACCCTGATGAATACTATCTTCTGGAAAATCGTCAGAAGACAGGCTGGGACTCGGGATTGGCCGGTAGCGGCTTGCTTGTGCTGCATATCGACTATGACGAGGAGTTATGGATGTATAATCTCGTGAACAATACGACTTCGTTTGGTGGCTATAACGGTCACCAGCGCTGTACGGTGATCCCTGCAGATAACAGTCTCAATCCGCGTAGTGATATTGGAACCGACGTGTTCCCTTATGGAGGCAAAGACAGTCTGACGAACTATTCTCTGCCCAGGGCTGAGTTGTACAACCTGAATCCTGATGGAATCCACTACACCAGCAAGCCAATCACTAACATCAAGTCGGAGGATGGCCTGGTGTCCTTTGTCTTTCAAAACAAGGTGATCAAGAAGCCTGATCCTTCCGGCATCGAGGCAGTCAGTGATAGTCCAGGACGGGATAATCCGCTATCCCCGGTCTACGACCTTCGTGGACGGATGCTCGGAACTGATGCATCGTCACTTGGCAAGGGCATATATATAATAGGTGGAAAGAAAGTGGTTAAATAGAATCATGTAGATACGAAGACAGGCACCGGGGCTCCCCCCCGGTGCCTGTCTTCGTATCTGCCAATTGGGATTACTTGCGATTCTTCCAGAGTTGGGTCATGTCCTCGAGCGTCTTGCCCTTGGTCTCCGGGACGAGTTTCCATACGAAGACGGCTGCGATGACGCAGATGATGCCGTAGAGGCCGTAGGTGAACCAGTGGCCGAAGTCGTCGCCCTCAGTCAGGTGCATATTGAACATCGGCACGAAGGTGGACGACACGATGAAGTTGAATATCCACTGGAAAGCCACGGCGATGGCTACGGCACCGCCACGGATGGTGTTGGGGAAGATCTCGGCAATGAGCACCCAGCAGATGGGGCCCCAGGAGAACATGAACGAAGCGGCATAGACCATGATCGAGGCGGCGGTGACGAACTCAAGGCCGGCGTGGCCGAACGTCAGCGCGACGCCGAAGGCACCCACAGCCATGCCCAGTGAGCCCCAGATGAGCAGCGGCTTGCGGCCCCACTTCTCAACCGTGAAGATGGCCACGAGGGTGAACAGGATATTGACGACACCCATGAAGACGGTGATGACCATCGGATTCTCCATGCCCATGTCGCCGAAGATGCGCGGTGCATAGTAAAGCACGGCATTGATGCCTACTGCCTGCTGGAATACGCTGAGCATGATGCCGATGAAGATGCACATGAAGCCATAGGTCATCAGGCGCTCCGTCTTGACGATCATCGTGTCCTTGATGTCCTGCAGAATCTGGGCGGCACGCGAAGAGCCGTTGATCTTCGACAGGATGCCGAGGGCCTTCTGATCCTGTCCGATCGACACCAGGTAGCGCGGCGTCTCAGGCACGAAGCAGATGAGCAGGGCGAAGAGTCCTGCAGGCACAGCCTCGCTACCGAACATATAGCGCCAGCCGGTGGTGACGGTCCACTGTGCGGCGGGATTGATGGCGGCGATGCCGCGGCCCATCTCCTCCACGAGCGGCTGGATGTGGTCGCCCAGGATGAAGAAGTTGACAAAGTAGACCACCAACTGACCGAAGATGATGGCGAACTGGTTCCACGACACGAGCATGCCCCGGATGTTGGAGGGAGCCACCTCGCCGATATACATCGGGCAGATGGCAGAGGCCAGGCCTACACCGATGCCGCCGATGACACGGTAGATGTTGAACATGATGAGCAGTGAATAGGTGGGCTCACCATAGGTGAAGAAGAGGAACTCGGGGTCCATTGAGCCGAGGGCCGATACGAAGAAGAGCAGTCCGGCCACGATGAGCGACTTCTTGCGCCCCAGGTTGGTGGCCAGAAATCCGGAGAGGGCCGAGCCGATGATGCATCCGATGAGGGCAGAGGCTGAGGTGAAGCCGTGCCAGCCGTCGGTGTAGGCGAAGTCCTTGGCCTCCATGAAAAACGCCTGGAGTCCCTTTTCCGCTCCAGAGATCACTGCGGTGTCGTAACCGAAAAGCAGGCCGCCCAGCACGGCGACCATCACAATACTGATGAGATAGGATTTGCTACCTTGTTCTGTTTGTTGATTCATTGACTTATAGTTTATTTAGTTATTGCTGCATTACCTGTGCAAAGGTACACAAACTAATCGAAATCACCAAATTTTTTACCTGATATGCTTGTTTTTTTGTAAAAAGTTTGTGAGAATGCAGGAAAATGCCTACCTTTGTATGTCGATATGTTAACATAAGAAACTATTATCCGAAGATGATCAGACGTCTTTTCGCCTTTCTAACGATGCTTAGCCTCCAGACAGCAGTCTCTGCTGCCGTCATTCCTGACATGAAGTTCAAGCGCCTCGATACGCGTGAGGGACTCTCCAATTCCATGGTCAACGGTATGTTGCGCGACTCGCGTGGCTATATGTGGTTCGGCACCGGCTATGGCCTGAACCGCTACGACGGTTATCGCGTGCGTACCTATTTCTCTTATGACAAGGATACGACTACGCTCCGCAACAACCGTATCGACGAGATACAGGAGGCCCACGGCGGGCGGCTGTGGCTGAAGCAGGGGATGAACTACTCGCTCTACGACCCTGCGACAGAGCGCGTGGACCGCACGCCGGCCCGCTGGCTGAACCAGCAGGGCATCCCCGGCAGTATCGAGAGCCTGCATCTGGACAAGGAGAAGAGTTACTGGATCAAGACCTATGAAGACGGATTCTACTATTTCGACCCGGCCAAGAAGACGGTGAAGCATATCCCCTTCGGCTACGGCCCCACGGAGTTTTCCAAGGACTTCGGCGTCAGTGCCTATGCTGAGAGCAAGGAGGGCATGATACTCGTATCCACCTATGGCGAGTTGATGTGCATCGACGGCCCCCGGGGGAAGGTGGTGTGGAAGGACGACTACGTGAAGCGTACGCTCGATGCCTATAACGACTACTGGGTGACGGTGGACAAGGACGAGAACATCTGGGTGATCACCCATTCTACCGGAACCTATATCTATCTGAAACAGGAGAAGCGCTGGCTGAGCACGATGACCGAATATATGCGCACCATGGGCTATGAGAACCCGCCGGAAGACATCCTCGTCTGGGAGGTGTGCTATGACAAGAAGGGCTACCTATGGGTGGCCACCGACCATCTGGGCGTGCTGGTGCTCGACCCTGTGAGCAAGGAGTGGCGGCAGTTCACCAACGTGAAGGGCGACGACTCGTCGCTGCCGGACATCACTTGCAAGAAACTCTACCTCGACCAGTTGGGACGCATGTGGGTTGCCACCTACAAGAACGGTGTCGCCATGTGCTCGGAGGCGATGACCAACTTCGTCAGTCTGAACATCGGTGATATCAATGCCATCACGGAAGACAAGGAGGGCTACTATTGGATAGGCCGCAATGACGGCGGCATCATCAAAATGGATCCCCGGACGTATGAACCGCTTGAGACCTTTACGAAGCAGAGCCTGGGCGTGCCCAGTGACATTATCGTGGGCAGTTACACCGCCAGAGACGGCAGCCTGTGGTTCGGCACCTATGAGGGGGGACTACTGCGATATAAGGACGGACAGTGGAAGAACTACCGTACGACCGACGAGGGGAGCAAATTTGTCACCAATAATATCTGGGGTATCACAGAGGATAAGTGGGGCAACATCTGGGTCGGCGTGCTGGGCGGCGGTGCCGTGCGCATCGACAAGAGGACCGGGCAGCAACGCTCGTTCACGACAGAGAATTCCATGCTGAAGACCGTGTGGACCAACAGCATCTCGACGGCCTCCAACGGCTGGATCATGCTGGGTAACTCTGAGTACTATGCCCTGATTCATCCAGGCAACTTCAAGGTCATCAATGGCTGGGTGGGGGAGACCAAGGGGGCCAAGGCCATCACCATCTCTACCGCCACCTCCCACGCCGTGATGGACAGCCGACGGCTGATGTGGCTCTGCTCTCCGGCCGGTGTGGCTATCTTCGACCGCAAGAACAATCAGACGACGCTGCTCGACATGAAGTCGGGGCTTTACGGCTCGAATGCCGTCTCGGTCACTGAGGACACGCGTCACACGATGTGGGTCGCCACAGACCACGGGGTGTCGAACATCATTCCCCAGCAGGAGGAAGACGGTATGTGGTCGTTCGTAGTGCGAAGTTACAACGACAGGGACGGCCTGCAGCCAGGCCCCTTCAACCAGCGAGCCATCTATTGCTCGCGGGACGGGCATCTGCTCATCGGCGGACAGGAAGGGCTTGACATCATCAGCACGCTCAAACTGAGCGAGGGCAACGGTGAAGAGCACCCCGTATTCAGCGGGCTGGTGCTCTTCGACCAGATCGTGGAGGCAGGCGAGGAAATCAACGGGCGTGTCATCCTGAGGGAGGCACTCGACCTGCAGCGCAGCATCACCCTGAAGCACGGTGAGAACCAGTTTACCATCCAGATGGCCTCTGACAACGGAGGCGTGAACAACAAGACACGCTTCGTCTATCGACTGAAAGGCTTCAACGATATGTGGATCAAGACATCTGCCGACGATGCCGACATCACCTATATGGGGCTGTCGCCCGGCTCCTATACCCTTTGCGTGAAGATGCTCCGTGATGACGGGACAATGGGCGACGAGGAAAGTGAACTCAGCATCACCATCCTTCCGCTCTGGTATCGCTCGTGGTGGGCTTGGCTCTGCTACCTGCTGTTGGCCGCGTTCATCGTGATAAAACGGAAGGCCATCGGCCGTCTGATTTCAGGTCTGAAGCGAAGGCCTGGCAGGAAATCCCCCGCAGGGAAGGCTGCCGAAAAGCCTGATGACGGCGCTGAGGAAATCATTGAAGACGCGGTGCTGATGGACGAAGAGTAATAAAAAATCCCCGAACTATTTGGCAGTTCGGGGATTTTTACGTACTTTTGTGGCGGAATAAAAACCTAAACTTATAATGAAGCAGTTCCTGACAGCCCTTTTATTAGGTATCAGCCTCATAGTGAGTGCTGATTCAAAGTTGATTCCTGATATGAAGTTCCGTAGGTTGGATACCCAGGATGGGCTTTCAAGTTCACAGGTGAATTGTGTGTTCCGCGACTCGCGAGGCTTCATCTGGATCGGTACGCCCTATGGCCTGAACCGTTATGACGGCTTCCGGATCAAGACTTACTATTCGAGCAATCGTGACACCACCACCATGCGCGACAACTACACGGAGAGCATCCAGGAGGCTGGTGACGGCCGGCTCTGGCTGAAGCAGGGGATGAACTACTGTATCTATGACCCGACGGGCGACACCTTCGAGCGGAATCCCGCCAAAGTGCTTGCCAAGTTCGGCATCAATGGGGCGGTGGAGAAAATCTATATCGACAAGAAGAAGTGCTTCTGGGTGAAGATATATTCTGACGGTGTCTACTATTATAACCCCTCGGCGAAGAGACTCCATCATTTCAAGGAGGGCTATGGCGCCGGTGAACTGAATCCGACATACGGCTTCTCCATGTGTACCGAGTACGGCGGCCAGATGGTGGCAGTCACCTATAATGGAGAATTAGTCACTTTCGACGGGGAGGCTGGAAAAATCGTTTCCGACAATAAATGGATGCGGGAGAATGGCGGTCCGGAGAACCAGGATTACCGGCTGACTATCGACAAGGAGGGCAACCTGTGGTGCGTGGCATTGGAGAACACCTTTATATATATTAAGAAGGAGAACCACTGGTATCGCACGATGGTGGAATACCTCAGAGCGCACGGCATAGATGGTACGCCCGACTATCTGCAGGTGTGGAATATCCTCTTCGATGACAACGGGTGGATGTGGTTCCTCTGCGATCATGAAGGCGTCTTCGTGGTTAACCTGCAGACAGGGCAACTCAAGCAGTTCAAGAACAACAAGTACGACGAGACCACTCTCAGTGACAATACGCCCCGGCATATCTATCAGGACCCTCGCGGCAGGGTTTGGATAGGTACGTATAAGAATGGTGTCAACGAGTATGTACCTGGCATGGAGAGCCTGAAGAGCGTCGAGGTGGGCGATGTCAATACCGTCTGCGAGGACCGGCATGGCAACTATTGGATAGGCACCAACGATGCCGGCATTCTGGTGTACGACCCCAAGAAGGGGGAGGTGGTCAGCCATTATACGAAGGACAACAGCGGACTGGCCGGCAATATCATGGTGGGGTCCTGGCCTGCCAGCGACGGCTCCATCTGGTTCGGCTCATACAACGGCGGACTGTCGCGCTGCATCCCGTCGGGAGCAGACCCTACGCAGGTGAATATCGTGAACTATCAGGCCTCACCGGGCGGCCTGTCCAACAACAGTGTGTGGGCACTGACCGAGGACAAGTGGAAGCGCATCTGGTTTACGACCCTGGGCGGCGGCCTTCAGATGCTGGAACCGGCAAGCGGCAAGTTTACTACCTGGAATACGAAAAACACCAGTCTGCCCAGCGACTATCTGACTTCTATCGGCTGGACGAAGAAAGGCTGGCTGCTGACGGGAACCAGTTATTACTATGCTTTGACAAACCCGGTCAGCAGGCAACTGATTCCGCAGTTACTGCCGGAGACGCCAGACATCACGGTGAACGTGACGAGTTGTACATACGTCATCGAGGACAGCCGCGGCCTCATCTGGCAGGGCTCATCGTCAGGCCTGGTCGTCTATGACCCCAAGACCAAGTTCATCGTCCTGCTCGATATGACCCACGGACTGCTGGGGTCTGGCATCAATTCCGTTGTCGAAGACCAGCGCCATGCCGTCTGGGCCGTCACCGACCATGGTGTTTCCCAGATTATGCCTGTCAGGCAGGATGACGGCACATGGCAGTTCAACATCCGCAGTTTCAACAGCCGTGACGGTCTGCAGAAGGCGACGTATAACCAGCGTTCCACCTGGGTCACGCGCGACGGCAAACTGCTGGTCGGAGGCCAGGGCGGACTCGACATCATCAATACGGCTGAATTGCAGGAGAAAGAGACCACAGAGCATCCCGTGTTCAGCGGTCTGCAGATATTTGATCAGGATGTGACCGTCGGAAAGGAGATTGACGGGCGTGTCATCCTCGATGAGGCACTTGATGTCTGCCGGGAAATCAGCCTGAAATTCAACGACCAGTTTACCATACAGTTGGCCACCAATGAGGTGGATGTCAAGAATCATAAGCGTTTCGCCTACCTTCTGGAGGGGTTCAGCGACAATTGGGTGAAGACGTCAGAACTGAACCCGAACATCACATTCAACTCCTTGCGGGCCGGCTCTTATACGCTTCATGTGAGGATTCTCAAGGAAGACGGTACCATGCATGAGGAAGAGAGCACCCTTGAGATTTCTGTCCGTCCGCCGCTGTGGCGAACCCGCTGGATGATTCTGCTCTATATGCTCATCATCGCACTCGCAGCCTGGCTCTGGCGCAAGCGGTTCCTCAAGCAGCAGACGGAGCGCTTCCAGTTGGAGGAACTGCGGAGGGAGACGGAGAAAAAACAATGGATGAGCGAGATGCGCAAGCAGATGACACAGGACAGCCAGTCGCAGGTGTTCGTGGCCGGGGAGAACGGCTCTGTCGAGCAGCAGTCGGTGCAACTGGCCCGCACCAATCTGGTGCAACTCTACCGTGAGGTGTGCGAACAGTTCCAGTGGCCGGCCGGCAAGAACATACGCCTGTCGTTCTTCCCCTTCGTCGATGTGGTGGAGGTAATGGCCGACCAGGCACAACTCAGGAGACTGCTGGAGATCCTGCTGAGGAATGCCGGTACCTTCTCACCCAGCAACAGCAAGGTGAAGGTGTTTGTGGAGAAGGACAAGGACAAGGCTGTGGTGCGTGTCGCCGACAGCGGCATCGGTATTCCCGATGAGGCGAGGTCCCATCTCTTCGACGAGATTATTGGCGACGATGATTCGCCCAACCTGCATCTGGTGTTCGACATCGTCACGGCTCACCATGGCACCATCCGTGCTGAAGAGAACCACGGCGGCGGCACCGTGTTCATCATCGAACTGCCATGTGCACGGGATGTCGAGGTGGAGGAAGCCGTTATCATTGAGGATGAATAAAACTACAAAATATAACTGACAGAAATGAAGAAACTAACACATTTGGTGTCTGCGCTGCTGATGGCTGCAACAGCCTCTGCAGCAGATGTGCAGACAATTGGAAACAGCGTGACGATCAAGCCCGACGGCGGGCAGGCCAAGGTGATTCGTCTGGAAGTGATGAACAACAACATTATCCGGGTGCGTGCCACTTCGGAGGATGCGCTGCCGCAGAAGCCCGCGTCGCTGATGGTTGTGCCGCAGACGGTGCCGGCAAAGGGCAGTTACACAGTGAGTGAGGAAGACGGCAACGTGGTGGTGAAAGCCAAGAACGTGAAGGCTGTGGTCAGCAAGGCTACTGGCGAGGTGACCTTCTTCGATGCAGATGGCAAGCAACTCCTGAAGGAGTCGAAGGAGGGCAAGCAGTTCAAACGCTTCACCGTGCCTGAGCGTGAGTATGGACTGAAGGGCGGTCCGGCCATCACCGAAGAGATGAAGCACGGCCTGACATGGCAGATGAAATTCGACTCTCCCGAGGATGAGGCTTTCTACGGTCTGGGGCAGCACCAGAGTGAGGAGTTCAATATGAAGGGCAAGAACGAGGATCTCTTCCAGTATAACACGAAGGTCTCAATCCCCTTTGTGCTCTCCAATAAGAATTATGGCATTCTGTGGGACTCCTACAGTTACTGTCGCTTCGGCAATCCTAACGACTATCTCCAGTTGAACCGTGCCTTCAAACTCTACGACCGCTTCGGTAAGGAAGGCCATCTGACAGGAACGTACGTCGACAAGGATGGCAAGCGCCTTGTCCGCGATGAGGATAGCATCTACTACGAGTATGCCTTCCCCGCCACCTCCGAGATAGCCGTGAAGACGGATAATGGCGGTATCAAGAACCTGCCCAAGGGCTTCAACCTGCAGGGCGCCAACGTCACATACGAAGGCTTCATCGAGCCGGAGTGCTGCGGTAAATGTGCTGGAAAAACACAACTCTACCAGTTCATCCTCTATTATTCTGGCTACGTGAAGGTCTATATTGATGGTAAGGAAGTGGTGCCTGAGCGCTGGCGCACGGCCTGGAACCCCAATGCCTATAAGTTTGCCACCGAACTGCAGAAGGGCAAGAAGGCACAGTTGCGCATTGAGTGGCGTCCTGACGGCGGAGAGGCCTATTGCGGTCTGCGCGTCTCTCAGCCCCGCAGTGCCGAGGAGCGTGGCAAACTCTCCATCTGGAGTGAGATGGCCAAGGATATGGACTACTACTTCATCGCAGGCGAGAACCTCGACGAAGTCATTTCTGGTTATCGTACACTGACGGGCAAGGCTTCGCTCTATCCGAAGTGGGTGCTCGGATTCTGGCAGAGCCGCGAGCGCTATAAGACTTCAGGCGAGATAGAAGAGACGTTGGCAGAGTTCCGTAAACGTCATATTCCGGTGGATAACATCGTGCAGGACTGGAACTACTGGAAACTCGACTCATGGGGCAACCACACCTTCGAGTCGTCGCGCTATCCCAATCCTCAGGCCATGCTCGATAGTGTACACGCTATGGGGGGCCGCTTCATGATTTCCGTATGGCCGAAGTTCTATGATACGGTGGACAACTACAAGGAACTCGACAAAAACGGCTGGATGTACCATCAGGCCGTGAAGGACGACATCCACGACTGGCTCGGTTTCCGCGGCTCGTTCTATGATGCCTACGATGCCGGAGCCCGCAAGATGTTCTGGCGCCAGATGGATGAGAACCTCTACTCGAAGTATAATAAGAAAGGTGTCGCTGGTGTTGATGCCTGGTGGATGGATGCCTCTGAGCCAAACGTGCGCGACTGTACGCCGATGTGGTATCGCAAGGCCCTCTCCGGTCCTACGGCCCTCGGCACCTCTACAGAGTATTTCAATGCTTATTCTACAGTCAATGCCGACGCCATCTACAACGGTCAGCGCTCTGTCTACAAGGGCAAGCCCAATGAGCCGCGTGTATTCCTGCTGACTCGTAGTGGCTTCGCCGGCGAACAACGCTTCTCTACGGCTACGTGGAGCGGTGATATCGGTACCCGCTGGGAGGATATGCGTGCCCAGATGACGGCAGGCCTGAACTACTCGATGTCGGGTATCCCCTTCTGGGGTATGGACCAGGGTGGATTCTGTGTGGAGAACCGTTATGTGGCTGCCCAGCAACTCTTCGACAAGACGGGTGTGGAGAATGAAGACCTGAAGGAGTGGCGCGAACTGCAGACCCGCTGGAACCAGTTCGGTGCCTTCATCCCTCTCTTCCGTGCCCATGGTCAGTGGCCCCTGCGCGAGATCTGGAACATTGCCCCTGATGAGCATCCTGCCTATAAGTCGTTCGTCTATTACGACAAACTGCGCTATCGCCTGATGCCTTACCTCTATTCGATGGCTGGCTGGGCTCACTTCAAGGACTACACGCTGATGCGTGCGCTCGTGATGGACTTCAATGGCGACAAGAATGTAGAGAACATCGGCAATCAGTGGATGTTCGGACCGGCCCTGATGGCTTGTCCTGTGGGCTATTACAAGGCTCGCAACCGCTCGGTCTATTTCCCGGAGCAGTGCGGCTGGTACAATCTCTATACGGGTGAGCATATCCAGGGCGGTCAGCGCCTCGTGGTCGATGCTCCTTACGAGTGCATCCCCGTCTATGTGCGCGAGGGAGCCATTATCCCCTTCGGTCCTGAGATGGAGTGGAGCGACCAGAAGCCTGCCGAACTCATCAACCTCTACGTCTATGCTGGTCAGAACGGCCAGTTCCAACTCTATGAAGACGAGGGTACGAACTACAACTATGAGAAGGGCAAGTATGCCACCATCGACATCACCTACGACGATGCTTCGAAGACCGTCAGTTTCGGTGCCCGCAAGGGTCAGTTCAACGGTATGCTGAAGAACCGTCGCTTCAATGTGGTGCTCATCTCTGCCGACAGTGCGAAGCCGCTGAACCTCGACAATCCTGAGGGCAAGATGGTGCAGTACAACGGCAAGGCCGTGAGCGTACAACTCTGAATAATCATGAAATAAGAGTCCCCCGCCAATCGGCGGGGACTCTTATTTCCTTACCACGATGTCCACTAGCATGTGGGGAACATAGCCCAGATAGACAAAGCGACCGTTCACGCTGACATCTACGTCCTTTACCTCGCGTTTCGCATCATACAGGCGCATGATGGCAGTCACATTGTTGAAGTCGCGCTTTTGCTTGAATGAGTTGGTCAGGATTATCCTGACTGGGCAGACTCGGCAGGCTATGCCCGTTCCGCAGAGACCCGAATCACAACCTGTTGAGCAGTGCAGCACATTGCCCAGCACATTAGGCTGTCCGTCGTCCAGATCCTTGTTTAGTTCGTAGAAGTTCGTCTCCTTGACCCTGAAATCCTTGTCAATCAGAAAGGCATAGTGGTCTTTTGCCTCCATCACCGTCTGCTTGGCTTCTGCGTAATCGTGCTTTCCCTTTGCCCACTTGCGGACAAACGGCACTATTATCAACAGTAATAGTAGTAACAGTCCTATGTATATCATCGCTACAATCTCTTTTTTCGTGGGCAAAGGTACGAAAAAAGCCACAGATTTACACAGATTCTCACGGATTTTTTTGTTAATCGGTGTAAATCTGTGGATATTCGGGGAAATAGTCGTAACTCTGAACTTCGCTCGAAGATAGGCTGCATCTTGGAAATAAAAATAAATCGCGATTTATTTTGAATTTCGCTCGATTTACACTATCTTTGCAGGCGAAGAATCGTATAAAACAGGGATAGATATGGCAACAATCAGTTTGAATCCTACATTGTACAGCCAGGCTCAAGTAAAAAGGTAAAAAAGTAAAAAGGTAAAACGAAAACTGACTATGATAAAGAAAATGCTCCTCGTGTCGGCAATGGCTGTGATAGGGCTGACGACACTGGCTCGTGAGAGACAAAATTTCGACTGCGACTGGCGCTTCATGCTGGCTGACTCGGCACAGATGGCGCAAGCGGACTATAACGACAGTTTCTGGCGCAAAATCGACGTGCCGCACGACTGGGCCCGTGAGGGTGACTTCTTCGCGGGCCATCCCAGTGGGGCGGGCGGCGGTGCCCTGCCTGGCGGCATCGGATGGTATCGCAAGCACTTCAGAATCGAAGAGTTGAAGGATGAAAAGGTCTATCTTGAGTTCGATGGAGTGTATATGAACTCAACGGTGTTTGTCAACGGACGGAAGGTGGGGTATCGGCCATACGGCTACTCCAGTTTCGAATATGACATCACGACATACGTCAGGGAGGGCGACAACGTCGTGGCGGTAAAGGTTGACAACTCAGACCAGCCGAACTCCCGCTGGTATAGCGGTTGCGGCATCTACCGTCATGTGTGGTTGATGCGGACGGCCAGGGTGCACGTCGGCCATTGGGGCACAAAAGTAATTGCTTCCCCTCCTGCAGGAGGGGGTAGGGGAGGGCGCCTCTCAGGCCGTTGGAAGGTAAATATCGAAGTGGCTCTCGAAGGCCGGGGCACGGTGGAGAATACGCTCATCGATCCTACAGGCAGGATAGTCGGCAGGTCGAAGGGCCTGAAGTCTGTCATCACCGTCGCCAGGCCGATGCTCTGGAGTTGTGAGACTCCCAATATA
This sequence comes from uncultured Prevotella sp., assembly GCA_947167845.1. Classification (GTDB taxonomy): domain Bacteria; phylum Bacteroidota; class Bacteroidia; order Bacteroidales; family Bacteroidaceae; genus Prevotella. The sequence continues at coordinate 15,965 of CAMVJQ010000007.1, forward strand.
TATAAGGTCCGCACGGAAGTGAAGGTGGGCGGCAAGGTGGTAGACACCTACGAGACCACAACGGGCTTCCGCTCCTTCCGGTTCGATGCTCAGACGGGCTTCTGGCTCAACGGCAAGAACTTCAAACTGAATGGTGTCTGCGAGCATCACGACTTCGGATGCCTCGGTGCGGCCCTGAGCGAGGATGCCCTGCATCGCAAACTGACGAAACTGAAGGCGATGGGCGTCAACTCGGTTCGCAGTTCGCACAATCCTCCAGCCCCGGAGTTGCTGAACATGTGCGACACGATGGGACTCATCGTGATGGACGAGTCGTTCGACATGTGGCGACGCAAGAAGACGCAGAACGACTATGCCCGCTTCTTCGACGAGTGGCATGAGCGCGACCTCTCCGACCTGATTCTCCGCGACCGTAATCACCCCTCTGTCCTGATGTGGTCGATAGGCAATGAGGTGCTCGAGCAATGGTCGTCGGCTGAGGCTGACACGCTGACGCTGGAACAGGCTAATCTGATACTCAATGCAGGCCATGATGCCTCGTCGCTGGCCAAGGATGGCGAACGCTCCGTGCAGTCGCTCCTCACGCAGCATCTGGCAGAGATCGTGAAGCGTTACGATACGTCGCGCCCCATTCTGGCAGGCTGCAATGAGCCGAGTCCGAACAATCACCTCTTCAAGAGCGGTGCCATTGATATCATCGGTTTCAACTATCACCACCAGTGGGTGAAGGATGTGCCGCAGAACTTCCCTGACAAGCCTTTCATCTTCTCTGAGAGCGTGAGCGCACTTCAGACGAGGGGCTATTATAAGATGCCTTCCGATTCCGTCACGTGGGCGCCTCAGGAGTGGTGGCTCCCCTATACCGATCCCACCTATATGTGCTCGGCCTACGACAATTTCCATGCTTCATGGAGTTCCACGCACGAGGAGACTTGGGATGTCATCAAGCACAACAGTTTTGTCGGGGGGCAGTATATCTGGACGGGCTTCGACTATATCGGCGAGCCCACGCCCTACGGCTTTCCTGCCCGCAGCAGTTATTTCGGACTCATCGACCTCGCTGGTTTCCCCAAGGACTCCTACTATATGTATCAGAGCGAGTGGACCAGTAAGCCCATGCTCCACCTCTTCCCTCACTGGAACTGGATGCCTGGACAGACCATCGACCTCTGGGCCTACTATAACAATGCCGACGAAGTGGAACTCTTCGTCAATGGCAAGAGTCAGGGTGTGCGCCGCAAGACGGCTGAGAATCCGGCCAGGCGCTATGAGATGCACAATCTGACAACCAGCCTCAATACGGAGTATCATGTCGGCTGGCGTGTCACCTATGAGCCTGGCGAGGTGAAGGCCGTATCCCGTAAGGATGGCAGGACGGTGTGCGAGCAGGTCATCAAGACGGCAGGCGCACCGGCACAGATTCGCCTGACTGCAGATTACAAGGGCAGGGAGTTGACCTTTGTCGCTGTAGAAGTAGTCGATAAAGACGGAAATCTCTGCCCCTGGGCTGAGGATCGGATATATTTCTCAGTCGATGGAGAGGCAGAGATAGTAGGCACCGACAATGGCTGTCAGACCTCGATGGAGCGTTTCACGTCGCCCCGGCGAAAGGCCTTCTTTGGCAAGTGCCTTGTCGTCGTAAAGGGTAAGGGGGAACTGAAGGCTCAGTCTCCGATGCTCAAAGAGGCAACGTTCAGATTGTAGTCTTTATTTATCGAGGTTGATGATTTCGTACTTTTTCGAGCCGAATCCGATCTGCTCGGCATAGTCGGTGATATAGGTGCCGTGCTGACGGTTGATGCGCTGGATGAGCGGCTTGTTGTCGTCGCCGGGCTTGCCTTGATAGTTGAACACCTTGTCGAGGCAGGCCTGGTCTACGGCCACGGGGTCGAGCGAGGCCATGATGCCCATGTCTTGCAGTTCGGGCTTGGCGGGATGACCGTCGCAGTCGCAGTCTACTGACATGTTGTTCATCACATTGATATAGACAACGTGGCCGTTGAAATAGTTGTGGACGGCTTGTGCTGCGGCTGCCATCGACTCCAGGAAGAGGTCCTGTGTGGGGCCTGCTGCCAGTATGCCGGGATTCCATGCTGTCTTGGGGTCGGTACTCTTTCCGGCGGAGTGGATATAGCACTTTCCGGCAGTGGATGCCACGCCGATGGAGGCATTCTTCATCACACCGCCGAAGCCGCCCATGGCGTGTCCTTTGAAGTGGGCGAGATTGATCATGAAGTCGTAGTTGGCCAGATGCTCGCCTACGATGTCATACTTCAGGTGCTTCTGATCCTTGATGGGGATGCGGATGTCGCCAAACTCATCCATGATGTCGACGGCAAAGATGGAGTCGAAGCCGTGGTCGTGGATGGTCTCCCAGTGCTTCTTCGGATCCTGACGGCTGCCGCCGTAGGCGGTGCAGCACTCCACGATGGTGCCGTTGACCTCTTCAACCAAGTTACGTATCAGCGTAGGTTTCAGATAGTGGGTGTTGCCGCCTTCGCCTGTCGATACTTTCACGGCCACTCGGCCCTGTGGCTCCACGCCCAGTGCCTTGAATATCTTCACTAGTGATTCAGGCGTGATTTCCTTGGTGAAATACACCTTGCTCTGGGCCATTCCGGCCACGCTCAGCATCGCGCAGATGCCCATCAGAAAAAGTCTTCTCATATTTGTCGTTTTGATATTACAGGTGCAAAGTTAGTACTTTTTTTGCTGTTCAGCAAAGAAAAACGGTAATTATTCATTTTGTCATTTCATTTCTCTAAACGTTTAACATTAGTTAGGTAAAATCCAGCGAGAACTGCGGTTTATTTTTTGTATCTTTGCACCCAACTTTGAGAATATGAAAGAATGAAGAATGAAGAGTTAGACGAGACAGACTTGCAGATTCTGCGGATATTGCAGAAGAACTCGAAACTGACCACGAAGGAACTGGCCGATGCCGTTCATCTGACGGCGACGCCCGTGTTTGAGCGGCAGAAGCGGCTGGAGCGTCAGGGGTATATCAAGAAATATGTGGCCGTGCTCGACCCAGAGAAACTGAATCAGGGCCTGCTGGTGTTCTGCAAGGTGAAACTGAAGCAGATCAACCACGAGATAGCCGATGCCTTCACCCGCCGGATCCTCCGCATCCCGGAGGTGATAGAGTGCTACAACACCTCTGGCAACTACGACTATCTGCTGAAGGTGCGTGCTTCGGATATGAAGCAGTATCAGGAGTTTGTGCTCAATAAGTTGGGCGAGATCGAGAGCCTGGCATCGCTGGAAAGCACGTTTGTGATGAGCGAGGTGAAGCAGGGCTATGCGCTTAATATATAAAAGGTAAAAAGGTAGAAAGGTAAAAAGGTAGAAAGGTATGCGAAAACTATTGCTTTCTTTTTGCTTGTTCGTCTGTACCGCTGTCTGCGGACAGGGGCTCCCGTCTGACGGACCGTTGGCTATCCGGCCTTTGCTCCAGCAATTGGGTGAGCGCCTGCTGAAGGGTAAGACGGGCAGCATCGTGGCTATCAATCCTTCCAATGGCGAGATTATCTGTCTGGCCACAAACACTCCCAATGGCAGTGATGTGCGTCAGGCCATTGGCAAGCCGCAGGCGCCTGGCTCCACCTTCAAGACGGCCCAGGCGCTGGCGATGCTCTCCGAGGGATTCGTCACGCCGGAGACGACGGTGGAGTGTCACAGCGGCATTACGGATGGCTCCATCAAGGTGGGCTGTCATAAGCACCGTTCGCCGCTCAATCTGAAAGATGCTCTGGCGCAGAGTTGCAACACGTGGTTTATCCTGAACTTCGGCTCGATGATCAATGATGACTTCATGTATGAGTCGAAGAGGGAGGCCATCACCACGTGGCGCTCCTATATGCAGTCGATGGGCCTGGGAGGGCCGATGCACATTGATATCGAGGGAGAGCAGGGCGGACTGCTGGCAGGTGCCGACTATCTGGACCGCCGCTATAAGGAGGGCTGGGACGGCAAGACCATCTGGTGGGCAGGCATGGGACAGGGCGATGTCACCTGTACGCCGCTCCAACTCTGCAACCTCGCCGTCACAATAGCCAATCGCGGCTGGTACTATATCCCCCATATCCATAAAAACACCCGGAACCAGCGCTATCTCTCGAAACGCCACACCAAGGTGGCTCCATCGGCCTATCCCGTAGTCATCGACGGGATGCGACTGGCTGTGGAGAAGGGAACGGCCACCAGTATCAAGACCACCTATCCCATCTGCGGCAAGACGGGCACCATCGAGAATCCCGGGGCTGACCACTCTGCCTTCATCGGCTTTGCTCCCATCAACGATCCCAAGATTGCCATAGCCGTCTATGTGGAGCATGGGGGATTCGGAGCCGATCTGGCTGCGCCGATGGCTGGTCTTGTCATCGAACAGTACCTGAAGGGACAACTCTCTGCTGCGTCTGAGGCTAAAGCAAAAAGAATAGAAAAGGTAAAAAGGTAGAAAGGTAAAAAGGTAAAGATGAAGAAGTTTCTTAGAATTGGAGTGACGGTATACGCCCTGATGGTGGCAACCGCCCTTTGGGGACAGACGAATATCGTCGTGCTGTCGGATACGCATGTGATGGGACCTGGCCTTGTCGTGAAAGACGGGGCTGCCTGGCAGAAAGAACTCGCTGGCGACAGGAAACTGCTCGACTATAGTCAGGAGGTGTTTGACGTGCTGATTGAGACGATGCTCTCAGAAAAGCCGGATATGCTCCTGATAACAGGCGACCTGACGAAGGACGGCGAACTGCTGAGCCATCAGTACGTGGCAGGGCAGTTGGATCGGCTCCGTGAGGCCGGCATCAAGACATTTGTCATCCCGGGCAATCACGACTTCGGCACGCGCCACGCCCTGACGTTCGATGGTGAACAGTCTGGAAGGGCGGAGGTGGTGAGCCGCCAGCAGTTTGCCGAACTCTACCGTAATCATGGCTATGGAGCCGACGCCCAGCGTGACGCTGCGTCGCTGAGTTATTGTTGTGAGCCTGCTGACGGCCTGATGTTGATAGGCATCGATTCTGGTAATGAAGGCCGAGTGACGGAGTCAACGCTCCAATGGGTTTGTCAGCAGGCAGACCGTGGACAACATCAGGGCAAGCGTGTGCTGGCCATGATGCATCATGCACTCCTGCCCCATTTCAATGCTGAGGATCAGATCGTCCCCATGTCGGTGGTGCAGGATTATGAGACGGTGCGCAATCGCCTGGCCGATGCGGGCGTTCAGGTGGTACTGACAGGGCATATCCATATCTCTGATATCGCCAAGGACTATAATGCCGACCTCACCCGTCCTATATATGACGTATCCACGGGCTCCACCGTCACCTATCCCTGCGACTATCGCCGCCTGACGCTTAGCAAGGATAAGGCGCAACTTTCCATTACGACCGGCCGCATCACCACGCTGCCCAATCATCCTGCTTTTGGCGCGACGGCCAAGGAAAGGCTGCTTGAGTTCCTGATGAGTTTCGTCAAGCAGCGTATCAAGAATGATATGATAGCCTCTGTGGGTGCCAATGCCCTCCTTATTCATGCCGAGGGCAATGAGAACGATTCGGAGGATGCCTCAAACGTATTAAGTACGCTCCAATTTGGAAAGGCCTTCGTCAGCAGCAGCATGAAGGCGAAGATGGCGGAGCACGGCCTGTCGTGGGATCTGTTGGAGGCAATCGTCACCAGCATTATGACCGATACCACTAATCTCGGTGTGGAAGGGCGCGAGGATCAGACCAACGACCTGACGCTGACCATTGAATAGCCTGACGGCGATGTGCCGTCTTTATGGAAAATCCCTGTTCTGCTGAAAAAATGAAAGCAAAACGGAGATTTTCCTTTCTTTTTGTTGCTTCTTTCGAAGAAATGTTGTACTTTTGCAACCGCAAGAACTATTTAATTCTTAACAGATGAAGAAATGAAAAAGAAAACTTGCATGTGGCGGACGCTGGCAGTGGTACTGGCAGTGTTCAGCAGCGTTGCTGCTATGGGGCAACAGAAGAAAGACGGTGAAACCGACTGGATGAAGGAACTCACAAGCCGGATTACGTTCAACGGTTATGCTCAGGGAGGCTGGAGTCATCAGGATCCCAACGGCGTGAAAACCAATTCCTACAACCTTAAACGCACCTTGCTATGGGCAAAGGCACGCATCACCGACCGCTGGTCGTTCCTGTTTATGCACGACTTCTCAAGCGTGGTACAGGAATTCTACACCGACTACAGATTTACCAACGACAATGCTCTGACCGCCCGTCTGGGACAGTTCAAGCATTCCTACACGATGGAGAATCCCCTTTCTCCCACGATGCTCGAACTGATCGACGTCTATTCGCAGGCGGTGCTCTATCTGGCGGGCGAAGGTCCCGACCCGCTCAACGGTGTCAACTATGGCCGTGACATGGGTCTGATGATCTATGGCGACTTGGCGCAGAACCTGATTCATTACGAACTGGCGCTGATGAGCGGACAAGGCATCAACCGCAAGGATGGCAACAATCAGAAGGACTTTATCGCCAAACTGGAGGTACGCCCCGTGGACGGTTTCCGCGTGGTGGCTTCCGGCTATCTGGGCACGGGCAATGCCGTAGGTACGGCTGCATGGAATCCGGATGTCAAGGTGGGCGACAACTATAAGCGCAATCGCTACAGCGTGGGTGCAGAGTATAAGACTGCCCCTTACTCGAAGGCCAGGTTCAAGGAGGCCCGTCCTGCCAGCATCCGTGCCGAGTGGCTGGGCGGACAGGATGGTGACGTCGGCAGTCGTGGCGGCTATGTGACGGCTTGTGTCCCCGTGGTGGATGCCCTCGACATCGTGGCCAGCGGTGAGACCTACGACCGCAATACGAAGGTCGACGGATGGGATCAGACCAATCTGACCCTGGGCGTGCAGTACTGGTTCTACAAGAAGTGCCGTCTGCAACTGCAGTACACCCGTTGCCTCTGTGGCGAAAACATTTCCTCAAAAGACTATAATTGGCTTCAGGCCCAAGTTCAAGTAGCGTTTTGAAAAGGTAGAAAGGTAAAAAGGTAAAAAAGTAAAAAGGTTATGATTATTAAGATAGCATTGACCATCATCTTTCTGGCCGTGATGATTGGAGTGGGGCTTTATACCCGCAAGCAGGCCAGCAGTGTTGACGGTTTCGTATTGGGCGGACGTGCAGTCGGTCCGTGGCTGACGGCTTTTGCCTTTGGAACTTCTTATTTCTCGGCAGTAGTCTTTGTCGGCTATGCCGGACAGTTCGGATGGAAGTATGGTCTGTCGTCCACATGGATTGGCGTGGGAAACGCCGTGATAGGCTCGTGGCTGGCCTGGGTGCTGCTGGGTCGTCGTACGAAGTTGATGACGCAGCATATCGAGAGTCGCACGATGCCCGATTTCTTCGGTACGCGCTTCGCTGATCAGGGATTGCGGGTGGCAGCCTCCATCATCGCCTTCGTGTTTCTGATTCCCTATACCGCTGGCGTCTACAAAGGTATATCGACGCTCTTTGAGATGGGCTTCGGCATCCCCTATGAGTATTGTGTAGTCATCATGGCCATCCTGACGGCGGTGTATGTCATTCTCGGCGGCTACAAGGCGACGGCGATGAACGACTTCATCCAGGGCATCATCATGCTTTTCGGTATTGTGGCTATCATCGTGGCCGTGCTCAACGCACAGGGTGGTTTCGCTGCGGCTGTCGACAAACTGGCCTCGATGCCTTCTGATGCTGATCCGGCAGCGAATGGCGGTTTTGCCTCATGGTTCGGTCCTGACCCTTGGGGACTGTTAGGCGTGGTGGTGCTGACATCGCTTGGCACGATGGGACTGCCGCAGATGGTGGGCAAGTTCTATTCCATCACGGATGAGAGTGCTATCAAGCGTGGCACCGTCATCTCTACGATCTTCGCCTTTATCGTGGCTGGTGGCTGCTACTTCCTTGGAGGTTTCGGACGTCTCTACGAACCTGTCATTGTCAACGGCAAGATAGCCTTCGACTCCATCGTTCCTGCCATGCTTGTCACACTGCCCGATGTACTGATTGCCCTCGTGGTGCTGTTGGTGCTCTCGGCCTCGATGTCGACGCTGGCCTCATTGGTACTGACATCCAGTTCCACGATGACCCTCGACCTCATCTATCGTGACAAGAAGTCGCTGCCCGGTGAGGTGGAGGACGGTACCATCGATGATATCGTGGCCGAGAAGATCGAACGCCGTAAGGTGGTGGTGATGCGCGTGCTCATCATGTTCTTTATTGCCATCTCCCTGCTGATAGCCCTGAATCCGCCGACATTTATCGCTCAGTTGATGGGTATCTCGTGGGGTGCCTTGGCTGGTGCCTTCCTCGCACCGTTCATGCTGGGCCTCTATTGGCGCGGTGTGACCACAACCGCTGTGTGGGCCTGCTTCGTCTGGGGCGTGGGCCTGACGGTGGTCAATATGTTGTTGGGCAATCCCATCAATCCCATCAACTGCGGTGCCATTGCGATGGTAGGCGGCTTCCCAGTGGTATTTCTGGTCAGCCTCATTACGAAGAAGATGCCGCAGCAGACGGTCGATACCATTTTCGAGTGTTATAAGTAGTTTGCAACCCGATTGCACAGAATGTGCCGTACCTTTGCAGCGTGAAACTTAAAAAACTGCAAAGATATGGCACATTTACATGAGCATCATCACTGTGAGAGTTGTACGCACGAACATCATCATCACGAACACTATCACGGGCACGAACATCACCACCACGATCACCATCACGAGGAGCATGACCTGAAGCGTCAACTCACGCTCATCGTCGTTACGGCCATCCTGCTTGCCATCGCCGTCTTCATCGAGCGGCAGCAAATAGAAAAGTGGCAACTGCTGCTCGTCTATCTCGTACCTTATTTATTAATAGGGCACGAAACGCTCCATGAGGCGTGGGAGGGTATTGCGCACGGCGACGCCTTCAACGAGCATTTCCTCATGTCCGTCGCCACCATCGGCGCCCTGCTGATCGGCTTCCTCCCCGGTGCCGAGACCCAGTTCCCCGAGGCCGTCTTCGTGATGCTCTTCTTTCAGGTAGGCGAACTCTTCGAGGGCTATGCCGAGGGCAAGAGCCGCCAGAGCATCAGCCATCTGATGGACATCCGGCCCGACGTGGCGCACCTCTTGGCAGGCGAGGAAGGCGAGATGACGGATGTCAGTCCTGATGCAGTTGGGGTAGGGGATGTCATCCTTATTCGCCCCGGCGAGCGGGTGCCCCTCGACGGTGTCGTCATCGACGGCACGTCGGGCCTGAACACGGTGGCCCTGACGGGAGAGTCACTGCCGCGTGAAATCAGTGTGGGCGACGAGGTGATCTCCGGCTGCGTCAATCTCTCGGGAGTCCTCCGTGTGCGCGTCACCAAGCCCTTCGGCGAGAGCACCGTCTCAAAGATCATCAACCTTGTGGAGCATGCCGGCGAGCACAAGTCGCAGAGCGAGGCCTTCATCACCCGCTTCGCCCGCATCTATACCCCTGCCGTGGTCTTCGCCGCCCTGGCCCTGGCCATCGTCCCCAATCTCTGGTCAATGTTCATTGCTCAATCTTCAATGTTCAATGTTCAATGGCTCTATCGCGCCCTGATGTTCCTCGTCGTCAGTTGTCCCTGCGCACTGGTCATCAGCGTGCCCCTGACCTTCTTCGGCGGCATCGGAGGTGCCTCGCGCAAGGGCATCCTCGTCAAGGGCGCCAACTATATGGACGTGCTGTCGAAGATTGATACCGTGGTCTTCGACAAGACGGGCACGCTCACTCACGGCCAGTTCGCCGTCACTGCCGTCCATCCTGATCATTGTGATGAGCATCAGTTACTCCACCTCGCTGCCCACGTCGAGCACTTCTCCACCCATCCCATCGGGGCCGCCCTGCGCGATGCCTTCCCCGATGAGGCTACTGACGGCTGCCGGGTCACCGATGTTGAGGAGGTGGCAGGCCAGGGCATCAAGGCCCGCGTCGAGGGACGTCTCGTCTGTGTGGGTAATACGAAGATGATGGATGCCGTGGGCGCCAAGTGGCACGACTGTCCGCACTGTCACAATGAGCATCGTGTGGGCACCGTCATCCATGTCGCCATCGATGGCGACTATGCCGGGCATATTGTCATCAACGACCGTGTGAAGGCCGATAGCGCCGAGGCCATCAGTCAGTTGCAGAGTCTGGGCATCGCCCGCACGGTGATGCTCACCGGCGACCGTCAGGAGGTGGCAGAGCAGGTGGCCCGCCAGTTGAACCTCTCAGAATATCATGCCGAGTTGCTGCCTACTGACAAGGTTTCGTATGTGGAGCAACTGAAGAACTTCGCCTTCGTGGGCGACGGCATCAACGATGCCCCCGTTCTGGCCCGTGCCGATGTGGGCATCGCCATGGGCGGGCTGGGCTCCGACGCCGCCATTGAGGCCGCCGACGTGGTGCTGATGGACGACTGTCCCTCAAAGGTGGCCCTCGCCATCCGCATTGCCCGTCGCACGCTGTCCATCGCCCGTCAGAACGTCTGCTTTGCCATCGGTGTCAAGGTGGCGGTGCTTATCCTGGCTGCCTTCGGCCTGGCCACGATGTGGATGGCCGTCTTTGCCGACGTCGGTGTCACCGTCCTTGCCGTCCTCAATGCCATGCGGGCCCTCAGGGCTTAGTAGGATAGCCATAAAAAAGCAACTGCCACTAACCCTTGTGGGGGCTGGTGGCAGTTATTGTCTGACAGGTCTCGCTTTACTGGTTCTCTACGGGTTTTATGTGGTATCTCTCGCTTGAACTGTAGTCGCGGTCCTTGTCCTTGCCGAAGTATTCGAGCAGATATTCCTTGGCCTCCAGTTCGGTCACCTTGATCAGCACTTCCCTGTAGGTTGCCTGCCCCTTGTCCATGTAACTCTCGAAAGCGTTGAAGGTCGTCGACTCAGGGGTGTCCTTTTTCTTGACCAACTTAAACGAAGAGACATTGCGCTGGCTCTGGGCGATGTCGATATAGAGGCTATCACTGGTGAATCTGAACATCAGTTCGCCGCTCTGCGACTGATATTTGCCATTCAGTTCTACGGCGTATGCTCCAAAGGAGCAGCACAGCATCATAAATGGGAATATAAACTTCTTCATAATGGTCTAAATTAATTTTCGGGCGCAAAGATACAAAAATTATGCGAAACAACAAAAAAATGCGAATCTATTTTTGCTGATTGCGGTGAATCATTTCAATTTCTCTGTTGTCTTCCAATCACGTTGAAGTCCGGTTTCTTGATTCCTGGGACAAAACGGACACAATAACGCCGAGGCTCTCGGGTGAGTATCTCGGCGGATATTTTCTTTTTGGAGTGTGAGAGGGGAATGTGCAGTTACTGTGGCTTGTTGGTGCGGAACATGGCGATTTGCTTGTTAAACACGTCGATGATGTTCTGGTGCCATTAAATCATTATCAAAAACCGTCTATCCCATCTATGATTCCTGCAATCGCTTGTTCATCAGTGGATTAGCGATAGGTGGTACGCTGTTTATCCCCCTATCTACCCTCTATCTACCCTCTATGATTTGCGCTTGAGGTAAAAGCCTGGCGCAAAACAAAAGTTCCTCCTTTCGTCTGCCATCAGACTTCCCTGCGGGAATGGACAGACACTATTCGGCATGAAGTGCCTGTAAACGATTGGTTTAGTGCCTTTTTGCAGGCTTTTGCCTATAGGCAAAAGTTCTTGCGGCTATAGGCAAAAATTCTTGTGCTTATAGGCAAAAGTGGAGAGCCTCCTGCGGATAGATAGAGGGATATAGAGGGTAGAAAGAGGGTAGATAGAGGGTTTAAGGTTGAATGTATCTATGTCTAATTGTCTGTCAGCCAGTGTGATATGCAGAAGCATAGGGGGGATAGATGGTTCTGCGCGTTTTTTTATTTACGTAAGGTCGAGACTGCGGAATGGCAGTATCAGATGCGGACATACTCCTATCCTTCCGGGCAAATGCTTTGTTCTGATGAAAGAAATAGGTTGTGACCGTATTTCCCTCCTCCCGGGAGGAGGGAAATAGCGGATTTACCAGAGAGAATTTTTCTTCTTTTTTTTGCCTAAAAGAGTCTTGATGGCGTCGTCTAAGCCATTTTTTGTCTTTCTGCCACCATTCACATTCTCCAACTCTTCCTGTGTCAGTTGCTGAGCCTTCTGGCTCGTTTCATTCGTCTTTGTCATAATCGTATCGTTTTTAAATTGTTAAACTTTTGTTTTAAGTCTTGTCGCTCAGCCTTGCGTTTGCTTGGCTTTGTAACTTGTTTGCGATGGCAAAGGTACGGCGAAATGCCGACATGAACAACTTTTTCGCCGACTTTTTGCCATCAATTGTTACGACAGATGCCTCCGATTGCGACAATTCCGCCCCACGGGCCGGAATCCTGTCGCATGTCAGTAGGCGTGGTCGTCGCGAATCTCCTCTTTCGTGAGTTTCTTCGCGTCGATGGCCCGCCAGGCATAGATGATGTAGGCCAGCACGAAGGGCACGAGCAGTGAGACGTAGAACATCGTGCGGAGGGTGAACTCGCTGCTGCAGGAGTTGGCCAGGGTCAGCGACGACTGCAGGTCGGCCGTCGAGGGATAGTAGGCCGTATGGTTCCAGGCCGAGCAGAGCAGCAGGCATAGCACGGTGACGATGGTGCCCGCGCCGGCATACCAGATGCCCTTGCCTGACTCATCCTTGCGGAAGAGTTCGATGCCGATGCCCCACAGCACGCTGACGATGCCGAAGATCAGGAATACCAGCAGATAGGGCATTTCGAGCAGGTTGGACAGATACTTGTAGGGCTGCATGTAGATGAGACCCTCGTCGGTGTAGGCGTAGCCGTCCTTGAGCAGCAGGTGGACGAGATAGGCCACGAAGAGAATGACGAAGGGGATGGCGGCGCCCAGCAGGCGGACGGAGCCACGGGAGCGGATGTCTTCGTCGTCGACATTGTTGATGACGTAGAGGATGCCGAGCACGCGGGCCAGGAAGACGACGGCGAAGCCGAAGACGAGCACCCAGGGGTTGAGCAGGGCGTCGAGGCCGTGGGAGGCATTGGCCCAGCGGGAGATGACGGGGGTGAAGGATGTGGAATCGATGAGGTTGTCTTTCTCCACGATGAAGTTGGAGCCCTCGAAGAAGGTGGCGACGGCTGCTCCCAGTAGCAGTGGCCCCATGATGCCGTTGAGCGTGAGGAAGAACTGGAAGGTGCGGGGGCCGAGGATGTTGCCTATCTTGTTCTGGAACTCGTAACTGACGGCCTGTAGCACGAAGGTGAAGAGGATGAGCATCCACAGCCAGTAGGCTCCGCCGAACGAGGTGGAGTAGAACAGGGGGAAGGAGGCGAAGAAGGCTCCTCCGAAGGTAACGAGGGTGGTGAAGGTGAACTCCCACTTGCGGCCTGTGGAGTTATAGACGAGCCGTCGGCCTTCCTCTGTCCAGCCGAGTGAGTGGGCCACGGAGTTGGCTCCCTGCACGAAGAGCAGGAACACCAGCAGGGCGCCGAGCAGTGCTACGATGAAGCACCAGTAGTGTTGCAGAAATTCGTATGTCATATTATTAATAAGGTGTTAGTGAATACTACACAATTTTCTTTTTTACCTTTTTACCTTTCATATTCGGGCCCTTTCTTGATCTGCCTGAGTAGGATGCTGATCTCTACGGCCAGCATCGTGGTGAAGAGGATGAGGAAGAGGACGAAGGTGAGGGCGACGCTCGATGAGTGGAGGTCGCTGACGGCAGCCCACGTGGGGAGCATGTCCTGGATAGTCCATGGCTGCCGGCCGAACTCGGCGACGAGCCATCCGCTCTCAGAGGCGACATAGGCCAGGGGGATGAGGGCGATGGCCAGCCAGTAGTGCCAGGCGGGCAGGCTGGTGACGCTGTAACTGTCGGCGGCAGTCTCGGGCAGCAGTCCGAAGGTGGCCAGCAGCCGGCGGGTGATGATTGACAGGTAGGGAATCCGGTATGTCAGGATCAGTATCAGGGCGAAGAAGAGGATGAACAGGCACCCCATGCCGACCATGATGCGGAAGGCCCAGAAGTTGACGGGGATGTAGGGCACGAGTTCCGACTTGTCGCGGATATAGCCATAGCCGAAGTACTGTATGTTCGCCTTCAGCGTGGCCAGTTCGGCGGCAGCCGTCTTGGTGTCGCCGTTCTTCTTGGCCTGGCGGTAGGCTGCGAGGGCGGCGATGGCTTTCTTGCCACTGGCTATCTTCTCGTCGGCAGAGGGCTCTACCTTGCCATCGGGCGTGGTATAGCCGTTGAGCAGGTCGTTGATGCCGGGCACGAAGCCGTGGGGGTCGTTGGTGGCCATGATGGACAGGGCGTAGGGCATGTCGATCTTCAGCGGTGCCGACTCCTCATTGGCATAGTCGGGCTGCGCGAAGGGATTGACCAGGGCGACGGCCGTCAGCCCCTGGTCGGTGCCGCCATTGTAGAGGGCCTCCATGGCGGCTAGTTTCATGGGCTGCACCTTAGCCACCTGCTGTCCGGAGATATGACCGGTGAAGGCGGCGAGCACAGTGGCGATGAGCCCCACCCAGGCACCTATCTTCAGGCTCTCGGTGGCCAGCCGCAGGTCGCGCTTCTTCATCAGGTACCAACTGCATACGCCGACACAGAACACGGCGCCGATGATCCAGGCGGAGGTGACGGTGTGGCAGAACTTGCCGACGGCGAATGGGGAGAGGGCGACGTCGAGAAACGACACCATCTCGTTGCGCATCGTGTCGGGATTGAACTCACAGCCCACGGGGTACTGCATCCAGGCATTGGCCACGAGGATCCACCAGGCGGAGATGGTGGCTCCAAGGCCCGTCAGCCAGGTGGAGGCGAGGTGGAAGCCCGGCGACACCTTCTTCCAGCCGAAATACATGACGGCTACGAAGGTGGACTCCATGAAGAAGGCGACGATGCCCTCGATGGCCAGCGGCGCACCGAAGATGTCGCCCACGAACCAGGAGTAGTTGGACCAGTTGGTGCCGAACTCGAACTCAAGGATGATGCCCGTGGCCACGCCCATGGCGAAGTTGACGCCGAAGAGCCGCTGCCAGAATTTGGCGGCGTCGCGCCAGAAGACGTCCTTGGTCCTGTAATACTTTGTCTCGATGATGCCCATGATGACCGCCAGGCCGAGCGTCAGCGGTACGAAGAGCCAGTGGTAGATAGCCGTCAGGGCGAACTGGGCCCTTGACCAGTTGATGGTGCCGGCATCAATGTCTAGGAAGAGATGACTGAACATAGTAACATTATTTTTAATTCATGATTCATAATTATCGGACGGCTCGGTCGACGAGTTCGGTGGCCACGTAGCCGGCCTCGTCGCCCTGGGCGTGCTGCTTGAGGAAATCGGGAAAGAAGAAGACCTTGAGGATGGCGAACATGATAAACAATTTTATCAGGATGATGGCCCACAGCGTCTTGCCGAGGCGCATGCTGCGGAACCCGTCGTAATACAGGTCGAAGGCTTTGCGGAAAAAACCGTCTTTATTCATAGGCTGGTCATATCTTTCTGCAAATATAGGCTTTTTCCCGTTAATTACCAAATATTTTGCTAAATAAATGCAAAATCCTTTGCCGATTCACCTAATTTAAGTAACTTTGCACCCATAATTTATCGATAAATAGCAGGATATGAAGAAAGTTCTGATACCATTACTGGTGGTAGTGATACTTGCTTTGATCGGCGGACTGGCCTATCTCTTTATGGACTTGCAGGAGCAGAAGCAGGTGAATAAGGACATGCAGGAACTGGCCGAACTGGACAAGCAGGAGATGGAGAACGAATATGAGCGCTTCGCCTTGCAGTACAGTGAGATGAAGACGCAGATCAACAACGACTCCATCGTGGAGCAACTGACCCAGGAGCAGATGAAGACCCAGAAACTGCTGGAGGAACTGAAGAAGGTGAAGGCCGACGATGCCCGCGAGATTACCCGTCTGAAGAAGGAACTGGCCACGGTCAGGGAGGTGCTCAGGAGTTACATCATACAGGTGGACTCGCTGAACCGCCTGAACGAGAACCTCAGGGCCGAGAACAGCCGTGTGAATGCCGAACTGGAGCAGCGCAACCAGCAGGTGGCCGGCCTGAGCAGTGAGAAGGCTTCGCTGTCGGAGAAGGTGGCCATCGCCGCCCAACTCGACGCGACAAACATCCAGATGTCGCTGCTCAACAAGCGTGACAAGGCAACGAAGAGACTGAAAGATACGAAGAAGATCCAGGTGAACTTCACGATCACGAAGAATGTGACGGCCTCCAACGGCCATCGCACCATCTACGTCCGCATCACCAATCCCGGCGGCAACACGTTGGGTGGCGGTGGCTCCTTCGCTTATGAGAACCGCAATCTGGAGTGCTCGATGAAGAAGACCATCGAATACACCGGCGAGGAGGTGACAGTGCCTACCTACTGGAACGTCACCCAGATGCTGGAAGGCGGCCAGTACCGTGTGAGCATCTTCGCCGACGGGCACATGATCGGGTCAAGGACGTTTAATTTCGAATAAATCGCTTTAGATATGAACAGACTATTAGGATTGGTACTGCTTGCGGGTGCTTCAATGCCTGTCTGCGCACAGCGGCTCCTGACGCTTGACAGTTGTCGGGCGATGGCCCTGCGCAACAATAAGCAGATGAGGGTCTCGCAGGTGAAGCAGGACGTGGCGACGAACATCCGTAAGTCGGCACGCACCAAGTATCTGCCCCATGTGAGTGCCATCGGTACCTATCAGTACACGAGCCGGCAGGTGGAACTGCTGAGCGATGACCAGAAGTCGACACTCAACAATATCGGCACCAACTCGATGACTGACCTGCAGAACGGCTTTGCCCAGGCCACGAGCCACCTGCCGATGGAACAAGTCGGCTCGGTGCTTGGCATGATGGGCATCGACCTGGGCTTCCTCAAGACGGCTTCCTCGCAGACGCTCCAGGGCATGGCCGCACAACTGAATGCCCTTGGCGGGCGGCTGGTGGACGCGCTCGACACTGACACGCGAAACCTCTTTGCCGGCGGCGTGATGCTGGTGCAGCCGGTGTTTATGGGCGGAAGTATCGTCGCACTCAACAAGATGGCCGACATCAATGAGGACATGCAGCGCCACTCCGCTGACGCCCGCCGACAGTCGACTATCTATACCACGGACAAGGTGTACTGGCAGGTGGTGTCGCTCAGGCATAAGCAGCGGCTGGCAGAGAGTTACCTGGATCTGCTGAAGAAACTGGATGCCGATGTGCACCGGATGATAGAAGAAGGCGTGGCTACGAGGAGCGACGGCCTGGCTGTTGACGTCAAGATGAACGAGGCAGAGATGACGCTGACCAAGGTGAACGACGGGCTGGTGCTCTCGAAGATGCTCCTCTGCCAGACTATCGGACTGCCCATCAACGAGGACATCAAACTGGCTGATGAAGAAGCAGAGAATCTGGCGGTGCTGGCCGTCGAGCCCAAACTGGATATAGAGACCGCTGTGGCGAACCGTCCGGAACTGAAGATGCTGGAGAACGGCGTGCAACTCTCACGCCAGTTGACCAACGTGCTGAAAGCCGGCAACCTGCCAATGGTGGCCCTGACGGGCGGCTATGCCGTGAGCAATCCCAATGTGCTCAACGGATTCCAGCGCAAGTTCGGCGGATTCTGGAATGTGGGCGTACTGGTGCGCATCCCCATCTGGAACTGGGGCGACGTGATGTATAAGGTACGCGCCTCGAAAGGGGCTACGTCGATCGCCACGCTTGAACTGGAGGAGGCTCGCGAAAAGATAGAACTTCAGGTGAACCAGAACACGTTCCGCGTGAACGAGGCCAACAAGAAACTGACGATGGCGCAATCGAACATCGAGCGTGCCAACGAGAATCTGCGCACGGCTAATCTCGGCTTCAAGGAAGGTGTCATCACGCCTACCACCGTGATGGAGGCGCAGACAGCGTGGCTGCAGGCACAGTCGCAGAAGATTGATGCCGAGATAGATGTCAGACTGAGTCAGGTGGATCTCCAGAAGTCACTGGGAACACTTCAGTAAGGGTAAAAAGGTAAAAAAAGTAAAAAGGTAAAAAAGTAAAAAATATACATTATGTCAGCAAGAACTCAACATACGAATATCCTGTTTGCCGTCCTCGGATTTGTGGCAGTGGTGATAATAGTGGCTCTTATCGGTTTCTTTGCCCTTGACCGTGACCCGGACATCATCCAGGGGCAGGTGGAAGTGAGCGAATACCGCGTGTCGAGCAAGGTGCCGGGCCGTATCCTGGAAATCAGAGTCAAGGAGGGCGACTTCGTCAAGGCCGGTGACACACTGGCCATCCTCGACGCCCCTGAGGTGAGGGCCAAGATGGAGCAGGCGCGCAGTGCGGAGAATGCCGCTTCCGCCCTCGAACTGAAAGCCCAGAACGGTGCCCGCAAGGAGCAGATACAGGGCGCCTACTCGGTGCTGCAGCAGGCCAAGGCTGGTTACGAGATAGCAGAAAAGTCGTACAACCGCATACAGCGCCTCTACGACGAGGGCGTGATGAGTGCGCAGAAACGCGACGAGGTGTATGCCAACTACAAGGCGATGGAGGCTCAGATGAAGGCTGCCCAGAGTCAGTATGACATGGCCGTCAACGGTGCCCGCATGGAAGACAAACTGGCTGCTGCGGCTCAGGTGGGGCGTGCCAGAGGGGCCGTGCAGGAAGTGAACAGTTATATCCACGAGACGGTGCAGACGGCCCAGATGGACGGTGAGGTGAGCGACATCTATCCGAAGGTGGGAGAACTTGTGGGCACCGGCTCGCCGATCATGTCGGTATCGATGATGAACGATATGTGGGGCACCTTCAATGTGCGCGAGGACCAGTTGAATGGTATGCAGGTGGGCTCGGAGTTCACGGCCTTTGTACCCGCTTTCAACAAGGAGATCAAGATGAAGGTCTACTATCTGAAGGACCAGGGCTCCTATGCCGTCTGGAAGGCTACGAAGGCCACGGGCCAGTATGACCTGAAGACTTTTGAGGTGAAGGCCCGTCCGATGGAGAAACTGGAAGGTCTGCGTCCTGGCATGTCACTGGTATTGAAAAGGTAAAAAAGTAAAAAGGTAAAAAGGGAAAAAGTAAAAAGGAGAAAGGGACGGAAAGGTGAAATACCTTATTAATATATGGGTCATCGTCAAGCGAGAGGTGAAGATTCTGCACAGGAATCGCCTCTACGGCTGCTGTATGATTGTCTTCCCGCTGCTGACGGTGCTGTTCTTCACCTCGATTCTGGACGAAGGACAGCCTGCCGACCTGCCCGTAGGTGTGGTGGATCTCGACAACACGACCACCTCCCGCAGTCTCATCCGCCGGCTGGACGCCTTCCAGAGTTCACGCGTCGTGGCCCACTATCCATCCGTGGCTGAGGCAAGGCGTGCCATCCAGGAGAATCAGATCTACGCTTTCCTGTATATCCCCAAGGGTACGACAGACAAGTTGCTGGCCAGTCGCCAGCCGAAGGTGTCTTACTACTACTCGATGACGACCGTGATGGCCGGGTCGCTGATGATGAAGGACCTCAAGACCATCTCCACCCTTGGTTCGGCAGCCGTCGGTATGGCTACGATGCGGGCTCGCGGTTTCACGCCACAGCAGATTCAGACGGTGCTGCAGCCCATCGTTATCGACAGCCACCAGATCGTGAATCCCTGGAGCAACTATAATGTCTATCTCTCCACGGTGTTCGTGCCAGGTATCATGATGCTCTTCATGTTTCTCATCTCTGCCTATTCCCTGGGTATGGAACTGAAGTTCGACCGTGGCAAGGAGTGGCTGGCAAAGGCCGACGGCAATATCCTGGTGGCCTTGCTGGGGAAATTCCTGCCCCAGGCAGTGGTGTTCCTTGCCATTGCCTTCCTGTTCCAGTATTACATCTACGGTGTGCTGCATTTCCCCCATGCGGGTGGCGTATGGGACATCACGCTGCTCTCTCTGCTCGAGGTGTTCGCCTCGACAGGTTTTGGCATCTTCGCCTTCGGACTGATGCCGTCGCTGCGCATGTCGATGAGCGTGTGCTCGCTCTGGGCGGTGCTCAGCCTGTCGCTGGCCGGTTCAGCCTTCCCCATTATGGGCATGGACACGCCGATACAGTCGCTCTCGTGGCTCTTCCCCCTGCGACACTACTATATGATCTACCAGATTACGGTGTTCAACGGATTCCCGCTCATCGATGCGTGGTTCCACCTGGTTGCACTCATTGCCTTCACACTGCTGCCTTGGTTTGTGCTCCGTAAGATAAAGAATGCAATGCTTACCTATGTCTATATTCCATAACTTCATAAAAGCCCTCGACGATGCAGCCTTTATCTGGCGGCAGGAGGTGAAGCAGGTGATGCGCGACGAGGGCGTCCTCATCTTCTTCATCATCGTGCCCATCGTCTACCCGCTGCTCTACTCGTGGGTTTATAATAATGAGGTGGTGCGCGAGGTGCCTGTGGCGGTGGTCGACATGAGCCACTCGCAACTCTCCAGGGAGTTTATCCGGAGTTGCGACGCCTCGCCGGATGTCAGAGTGCTCTTCCATGCCAACGACCTCGACGACGCCGAGTCGCTCGTCAGCCGCCAACTGGTGAAGGGCATCTATCTCATTCCCTCCGACTTCGCCACCAATCTGAACCGGATGAAGCAGGGGGCGGTGAGTGTCTACTGCGACATGTCGCTCATGCTCACCTATAAGGCCATCTACCAGACGGCTGTGGCCGTGTCGCAGAAGATGGGCACGGAGATCAAGATAAAACTCTCGGGCAACTATACCGACCGCGAGGATGCCGTCTCGACGATGCCTCTGGCCTATGACGACGTGCCCGTGTTCAATCCCGGAGGAGGCTATGGCAGCGGTATACTGCCTGCCGTGCTGATGCTCATCCTCCAGCAGACGCTCGTGCTGGGCATCGGACTGGCTGCGGGAACGGCCCGTGAGCGCAACCGCTACAGCGACCTGATACCCATCCATCCCAGTTATAGCGGCATCTACCGTATTGTCGGGGGCAAGGCGCTCTGCTATCTGATGATCTATGCCGTGATGGGGGGGTATCTGTCGATGGTGGTGCCAAGGCTGTTCTCATTCCCCTGTCTGGCCCATTGGCAGGACTTGCTGTTGCTGATGCTTCCCTATATATTGGCCTGCATCTTCTTCGGCATGACCGTGTCGTGTCTCGTCCGCTATCGTGAGAACGTGATGCTGCTGATGGTGTTCATCAGTCTGCCCCTGCTCTTCATGACAGGCGTGTCCTGGCCTCAGTCGAACATTCCTGGTGCCTGGCAGGGCGTGTCATGGCTCTTCCCCAGCACCTTCGGAGCGCGGGCCTATATCAGACTGAACACCATGGGAGCCACGCTGAATGACGTGCTGCCGGAACTGAGAGGCCTTTGGATCCAGACTGCGGCCTACTTCGGAGTGGCATGTCTGGTCTATGGGCATCAGATACGTGTCTCGAGATTTCACGCAAGTGAGCGCCTGGAATATCTGCGCAAGAAGCGTGAGGTGAGAAAGGCTCTGAAAGCCAAAACAAGCCAGTCCTAATTCTTCAGGACTGGCTTGTCTCAGTTATTTTGTATGCTCTTTCGACTTATTTCGTGCCGACAATCTTTGTCTTGGGCTGTTCTTTGTTGCGACGGTTGACAACGGTGACTACGGCCTGGGCCAGATTGATGAAGGCCAGGCCGGTGGCCGTGTCGCTGCTGAGGGCGGCAGGCGTACCTGCATCGCCATTCTCGCAGATACCCTGTACGAGGGGTATCTGAGCCAGGAGCGGTACGTTCATCTCCTCTGCCAACCGCTTGCAGCCTTCCTTGCCGAAGATGTAGTACTTGTTCTCCGGCAGTTCTGCGGGCGTGAACCATGCCATATTCTCGATGAGTCCGAGGATGGGCACGTTCACCTTTTCATTGCGATACATGTCAATGCCCTTGCGAGCATCGGCGAGAGCCACCTGCTGAGGTGTCGAGACGATGACGGCTCCCGTGATGGGCAGCGTCTGCAATAACGTGAGGTGTATGTCAGACGTGCCTGGCGGGGTGTCGAGTATGAAGTAGTCCAGTTCTCCCCAGTCAGCATCGGCAATCAACTGCTTGAGTGCGCTTGTAGCCATACCGCCACGCCAGAGCGTCGCAGTAGTGGGAGAGACGAAGAAACCGATGGACAACAGTTTCACACCGTACTGCTCGATGGGACATATAAGGTCGCGCCCGTCCACGTGGACGGCATACGGTCTCTCGTCCTCAACATTGAACATCTTGGGCATCGACGGCCCGAAGATGTCGGTATCCAGCAAGCCCACCCTGTAGCCGAGCCGAGCAAGGGCGATGGCGAGATTGGCAGAAACGGTGGACTTGCCGACGCCACCCTTGCCGCTGCTGACGGCAATGATGTTCTTCACCCCGGGCAGCAACTGCTCTGCTTCCGGACGGGGCTTCGACTTGAACTCCGTCTCAATCGTCACCTCGACATCCTTGCCGCATTGATATTTGATGGCCGCCTCGGCCGCCTTGACGGTAGACTTGAGGAAGGGGTCGGTGTCGCGCGGGAATTCGAGCACCACTTTCACCTTCCATACGTCGCCGTCATTCCGGGGGGCAGAGACGGCTGGCGTATCGGCCACCATCCCGCTCTCCACCAGGCTCTTCTTTGTACCGGCATACGTCACCGTAGCCAGTGCGTCCATAATCAGTTTTGGATATAGTGTCATTGCTCTCTGATATTAGTCATCTTCTTCCAGTCCTTATGGGCGCGGTAGATGGTGCCGCAACCTTTGGGGACGTAGATCATGCAGGGACTGTTCTTGAAGGTGCTGTTAGAAATAGAGGGGGCTGCGGGCGAATTGCACTTGACGACACGGAGCGAAGGGCACTTGGCAAATGCTTCACCGCCAATCTTCTTCAGGGCCGTCGACAGTTCTGCCGAAGCCAGTGACGTACACTCCAGGAAGGCATCGCTGCCAATGGTCGTGACGCCTACGGGGAGTTTGATGCTCTTCAGGGCAATGCATTTCTCAAAGGCATCGTCGCCCACGATCTGTAAGGCTATCGGCAATGAGATCTCCTGCAGCCCGCTGCACTCCTGGAATGCACGTGTGCCAATCTCCTTCAGTGCGGAGGGCAGGGTCACGCTGCGCAGAGACCGGCAATTTAGGAACGTCTCCTTGCTCAGTTCCTTGATGATGCCGCCTATCACGACGCTGTCGAGGCTGGTGCAGTCCTTGAACACGCCTGTTCCCATCTTCTTCAGCATGTCGGGGAGGATGGCTTCACGAAGGGTGGTGCAGTTCTCAAACACATTGTCGCCGATCTTCTCAAGCGTGGTGGGAATGGCGAATTTGGCGAGGCTTTGGCAGTCCTTGAAGGCTTTGTCCTCAATCTCCGTGATGGTGCTGGGAATGGTGATGTCAGTCAGGTTGGTGCAACCTGCAAATGCTTCGTTGTTGATGGTCTTATAACTGCCAGGCACATTGGCCGTCTTCAGCGACTGGCAGTCTTTGAAGGCATCGCTGCCCAAGTCCGACAGACTATTGAAGGCGACGGCGGTCAGGCTCTTGCAGCCCTCGAAGGCGTTGTTGCCGACCTTCTTGACCGAAGCCATCTGAATGGTGTTGAGACTCTCGCAGTTCTCGAAGGCACCATTGCCTAATTCGTCTACCGACTCTGGGAGGGCGATTTTCGTCAGGGCCTTACACTTGGCAAATGCATCGCTGCCGATCTTGTTCAGACCGGAAGGCAGGCTGACATTGCTGAGACTGTTGCATCCGCTGAATATAGCACTAGGCAGTTCGTTCACGTTGGCCAGGACGTTGGCAGTGGCCAGCGCCTTACAGCCATTGAAGGTCTGCGACCCCATCTTCGTGACGCCCGAAGGTATCTCGATGGCCTTCAGTGATTCGCAGTCTTCGAAAGCCTCGCTGCCGATGGTCTTGAGGCCGGCGGGGAGGGTGATGGACTCCAGACTGCCACAGTTCTTGAAAGCACCGTTCTCTATTTCGGTGACATTCGAGGGGATGGGCACAGTGACCAGTTTTGAGCAGCCGCTGAAGCAGTCTTTGCTGATGGCTGTGAGCCCGTCGGGCAAAACAGCCTTCACCAGACCTTTGGCACCGGAGAACATACCGTTAGGCAGTTCGTTGGCCAGGAGTTTCATACCGATTTTGCCTTCTGTGATGATGGCATTGGAGAGGTCGATGGAGGTGACGAGGCATTCGCCGTTCTTCTCCTTGGCCTTCGAACGATTCACAATCTGCTGAATCAGTTTGATGTCGCTGCCATTGAGGGGGCCGCTGATGGTCAGTTCTGAGATTTGGAACTTTGTCTTGTCATCGATTTTCTTTGACAACTGTCCGACGGAGTCAACGGTGACGCTGACCTGACCTTGAGCCATAACCAGCATGGGGATGGCTGCAAAAAGAGTACAAAGTAGTTTTTTCATTATTCCTGTTTTTTTATCCTTAATTTATTATTCTTATTTAGCCTTGTCCAGTGAACTGCGTTTGGTGCGGTGGTAACTGCGGTAGTCATCGAGTTCGATTTCCACATCGGGCTCTTCAAGTGTTCCTGTGCGAGGCAGTTGCCACTTCATGTATTTGATGTTAAGCCCACGGGCTATCCACATCGATTCGTAGTAAGTCTGAATCGAGAGGATCTGTCTGGTGGCTTCGTCTATTCGCTCGTCATGGTAGAGGTCTTCCGTCCGATAGAGTAGGGGGAGGCCGTTTTTGTCCACCATAAACGTGGTATAGGTGAAGAGGAAGTTTGAGTCCGTCTTCAGATGGATGATGCCATCATCGACGAGGAACTTCCGATAGCGCTCCATGAAATAGGTAGAGGTGAGCCGTTTGCGGGGATTCTTCATCTGCGGGTCGGAGAAAGTGAGCCAGATCTCCTGCACTTCATCCTCGCCGAAGAAACGGTCGATGATCTCGATGTTCGTCCGCAGGAAGGCCACGTTCTTCAGACCTTCACGGAGGGCCTGGGTGGCTCCCGTCCACATCCGTGCTCCCTTGATGTCGACGCCGATGAAGTTCATCTGAGGGTAGAGTTTGGCGAGTTCTACGGTATATTCTCCCTTTCCGCAACCCAGTTCGAGCACGATGGGATTCTGGTTCTTGAAGTATTCGTCGCGCCACTTGCCCTTCATGTCGAACGGCACATTGTCTATTACCGAGTATGGATACTGGAAGACGTTCTCATACGTCTCCATGTCTGCGAATTTTGCTAATTTTCCTTTGCCCATATTGGGTGCAAAGTTACAGAATAGTTTCGAGACTCACAAAATTTCATTTTTTCATTCTCTTATTTTTTCATTTTTATTAATATAATTAGTAAAAATAAAGCATCACCCTCATCGGATGATGCTTTAAAGGTTTGGGAAGGTGTTCTGAATCAGAAAGCCTGTTCAGCCTTCAAGTCCTCGTAGTAGTGAGCCATCGTAGTGTTGAAATACGGTGCGAGGAAGAGGAAGCCGATGCCTAATGTGAGGCAGGCCAAAATAAACCAGCCGATGAAACTGAATGTCAGCCAGAACAGTTCAGCCTTGTGGCCTTCCATCATCCGCATGCTTTTCATGATGGCATCGGCGGCACTGATCTCCTTGTCGTCTTTCAGGATGAATTCTGTCTGAGAGAACATCATGGCAATGATGATGCCAGGGACAATGAAAAGGCAGATGCCGATGATGACCGCAATGGTAACCAGAAAGCCGGCCAGGAAGAGGCGTACGAAATCCTTGTAGCCGTCGAACAGGCGCTCATACCTGATGTCCTCGTTGCGGATCAGGTTGAGGAAGTATACGGTAAATCCCCATGCGAGAGGCTGACAGAGCAGTGCCCACAGTCCCTGCGTGCTGTAACTCATGGTCATGTTGTTGCCCATTGGCATTGTGAATGCATAACTTACCCCTTGATCGACGGCAAAGTAGATAAGCGATGCTATCGCTGCCGTACCCCACTTGCCCTCCAAGTTGGCAAGGGCGCGGTTCTTGTAGTCTTGACTAGTACCCATATCTTTACCTTTTTACTTTTTTACCTTTCTAACTTTTTGCCTTTACTCAATGACCACTGTCGTCCAGCCGTGCTTGTCCTCAATCTCACCGTACTGGATGCCGCGCAGCGTGTCAAACAGTTTCTTCGAGACAGGACCCGGCTTGTCGCCGAACGAGTAGCGCTTGCCTGTATCAAGGTCGTCGATATATGAAATAGGCGAGATGACGGCGGCCGTTCCGCAGGCACCTGCCTCCTCGAAGGTCTCGAGTTCCTCTTCGGGAATGGGGCGGCGCTCCACTTTCATGCCCAGGTCTTCTGCCACCTGCATCAGACTCTTGTTGGTGATGGAAGGCAGGATAGAGGTTGACTTCGGGGTGATGTAGGTGTTGTCCTTGATGCCGAAGAAGTTGGCGGCACCGCACTCGTCCATATATTTCTTCTCCTTGGCGTCGAGATAGAACTCGCAGGCATATCCTTTCTCATGAGCCAGATTGTTGGCAAAGAGAGAGGCAGCGTAGTTGCCGCCCACTTTATACTTACCCGTTCCGAGCGGAGCCGAGCGGTCATAGTCGCGGATGATCACGTAGGGATTGGCGGCGAAACCTCCTTTGAAATACGGGCCTACGGGGGTGACGAAGATCAGGAAGCAGTACTCCTTCGAAGGATGTACGCCTACCTGTGCCGATGTGCCGATGAGCAGCGGACGGATATACAGTGTGGCGCCGCTCTCGTAGGTCGGGATCCACTCCTGGTTCAGGCGCACCACCTTCTTCACCATCTCCGTGAACAGTTCTGTCGATACCTCGGGCATCATGATGCCCCGGCAGGTGCTCTGCAGGCGGGCTGCATTCTCGTCGACACGGAAGATGCGCACCTTGCCGTCCGGGCAGCGATAGGCCTTCAGGCCCTCGAAGGCCTCCTGGCCGTAGTGCAGGCAGGTGGCTGCCATGTGCAGGTTCAGATACTCGTCGGAGCAGACCTCAATCTCGCCCCATTTGCCGTCGCGATAGTAGCAACGCACGTTGTAGTCGGTCTTCATGTAGCCGAATGACAGGCTACCCCAGTCTAAATTCTTCATTTTTGCTTTTATGTTTATAATGTTCTTTCTCTATTTGCATGCAAAAGTACAGAAAATCTTGCGTCCATGCAACAATTTATAAGAAAAATGGCATCTTCTTTACAAAATGTTTACTTTTTCTTCGTTCTTTTCTTAAAAATCATTAACTTTGCCGTCAAATTCTAACATTAATTAAATCAAAGGACAATGAAGAAAATATTATTGTTGGCAATGCTGGCATGTGGGTTGACCGCCTTTGCTCAAACGTCAAATGAGGACAGAGACTCCAATGATGGTGTGAAGATTGTGAAGGGAGAGGAGGACCTCGATGTTTCGACTCATATTGCCGTAGGCGTGAATGTACCGACGGGTGCTCCCGACGGCTATAAGTTTGCTCCCTTCCGTTCCTGGAATATCGACTGGACGGTGGTACAACTCGACTACCAGCCGAAGCGTCGCAAACAGACCTATTCTATCGGTGTCGGCCTGGGATGGCATAACTATTCCCTGAAGAAAAATGATACCTATTTCGTGAAGGATGAGCACAACGTGGTGGGACTGGCCACTGTCCCTTCGAATATGAAGAAGGACTACTCACGTCTCCACGAGATGGCCATCATTGTGCCCGTGCTCTTCAACCAGTCCTTCTCCAAGAAGTTTAGCGTGTCGTTGGGTGCTCAGGTGAACTTCAACATCAAGGGCCGTCTCAAGTGGGGATATACCTCTGGCGATGATTCGTATGATATCACCACCAAGGGCATCGAATACAAAGTCGTCACCCTCGACCTGATGGCTGTCTTCCACGTCAACGACGGTGGCTTCTACGTGAAATACAATCCCATCTCACCCTTTAAGAAGGACAAGGGACCCGACTTCAAGTATCTGGCCTTCGGCATCTACTTCTAAACTCTGCTTTAGGTCTCTTGTTCGGCCCTGATCTTCTGGATCTCGGCTTCTGTCTTGGTCAGTTTGTCCTTGCAGAACTTAATGAGTCGCTGTGCAGTCTGTAGTTGCACGGCGATTTCGTCGATGCTGTACTCGTCGTTCTCCATCTTCCTCACAATGTCCTGCAGTTGTGCGAAGGCTTCTTCGTATTTCTGTTCCTTGTTCATGCTTTTATAATCGATTTGATGGTTCCTTTCTCCACTCGCGTCTCAATCTCGTCGCCTGGCCTCAGTGCCATTGGGTCTCTGACGGTCTTGCCGCCGAATAGCGTGATGCTGTAGCCTCGTTTTAGCAGGAGTGCAGGGTCGAGCATCTTGATTTTCTCCTCCATCATCTCCAGCCGGTGCTTTTCTGTGGTCAGTTTCTGCAGAGCCATCATTGGGAGTTTCTGCTCTGTCATGCTGATTCGTGCCTGCTGCGAGAGAAGACGTTGCTGAATGCCTGACATCATTCGGCTGGATAGAGCCTCGATGCGCCGTTCTTCCCGGGCCTTGATGGCGGGGAAGAGTCGGGGCAGGGCTGCTTGGAGTGTTGAAAGTTGAGCATTGAGCGTTGAGAGTTTGCTGCCGCAGTAGTTGGCGATGCGCCTTTGGCTGTCGTTGAGGGCATCGAGCACCTCCTTCAGGTGGGAGATGAGGAAGGCTGCGGCGGCGGTGGGGGTTTTGACTCTCGTATGGCTCACCATGTCGAGGATCGACTCGTCCCTGTCATGTCCGATGCCAGTGATGATGGGGATGGGGAAGTTGGCCACGTTCTCGGCGAGTTCCAGGGTGTCGAAGCCCGACATGTCGCTCGTGGCACCGCCGCCCCGGATGATGACCACGCAGTCGAATGGTGTATTGTGCATTGAGCCTTGTGCATTAAAGATCCGCTCCAGCGCATTGATGATGCTCTGACTCGTGGCTTCGCCCTGCATGACGGCGGGGAAGAGCCATGTGCGGAACTGGAAGCCGTAGGGATTGTCGGCCAGTTGGTCGCAGAAGTCGCCGTAGCCGGCAGCCGTCTCTGAGGAGATGACGGCGATGTTCTGGCAGAAGAGGGGCAGGGACAGTTCCTTCTGAAGGTCATAGACGCCTTCCTCCTTCAGTTGACGGATGATTTCCTGTCGCTTGCGGGCCATGTCGCCGAGGGTGTAGGTTGGGTCGATATCGGTCACAATCCATGAGAATCCGAAGGCCTCATGGAACTGGGGATACACCTTCAGCAGCACCTTCATGCCCGCTGCGAGTCTCTGCCCCGTGGTGCGCTCGAAGTAGGGGCGCACGGCGAGCCACTTCGAGGCCCAGCACTTGGCCGAGGCCTTGGCGACGGGCGTGGCTGTCTGAGAATCCTTCTGGATCAGTTCCATATAGCAGTGGCCTCTCGACTCCCGGCATTCCGACAACTCTGCCTCTACCCAATACTCATGGGGCATCTCGCACTCTATCACCTCGCGGACCAGCCGATTGAGTTCCAGCAGCGTCAGTCGGTTCTCACTCCTCATTCTCATTTTTCACTCTTCACTTTTTCTTCAAGTTTCCCGATCATATATGCCCGCCAGAAGTTTGGCAGCCCGAAGCCGTTGATGTTGTCTGGCTCCTGGTAACTGCTGCTCGTCCTTCTTACGAGATTGATGATCTCCAGTGCCGACTTCCCTGG
Organism: uncultured Prevotella sp.; assembly: GCA_947167845.1. Taxonomy (GTDB): domain Bacteria; phylum Bacteroidota; class Bacteroidia; order Bacteroidales; family Bacteroidaceae; genus Prevotella. The sequence continues at coordinate 45,548 of CAMVJQ010000007.1, forward strand.
CAGTGCTTGCCAGAGACAGGCCATGAGTCCGCAGACTATGGGCGTGGAGAAACTGGTGCCCATATCCCTGACGATAGTGCCTCGCCCGGAGATGAGGCTGGCAGGGCTTCCGAGAGCCATCACGTCGGGCTTCACGCGCCCGTCCTGCGTAGGTCCGACGCCGCTAAAGGGGGCATTCCTCTTGTCTGAGTTCAGCGCGCCCACCGTCAGTATCTCGTGGGCATCGGCAGGGAAGGTGATTTTCTTCCAGGGCCCCATGCCGCTGTTGCCGGCCGAGCAGACCATGATGATGCCTTTCCTGGCCAGCATAGAGGCCGTGCGGGAGATGAGGGCTTTCTGTCCGTTGAGGTCGCGCTGGTGATAGTCGCCCAGATGGCTGTCAAACTCATTGTATCCGAGACTGGAGTTGATGATGTCGACACCCGCTGAGTCGGCAAACTCTGCCGCCATCGCCCAATAGTCCTCCTCCACGGGCTGTTCTGTCTGCTGGTCTTCGCATCTGATCAGCCAGTAGCGGGCTTCGGGAGCCGTCCCGACAAGCACACCTGGTTCGTTAGAGACCATCGCGGAGAGCACTTTCGTGCCGTGGTCGGTCTCGCGATAGAGGCGCGGTGGGGCTTCGGGGAGTTCGGGCTTTGCCGGATATACGAAATCCTTCACTCCGATGACGTTGGCGTGGAGGATGGCGGGTATCTCATCGCTGTTTTGGAAGCCGCCGTCGAGCACGGCGATGGTGATGCCCTTGCCCCGGCATCCCGCATTGTGCAGCCTGTGGCCCTGCAGCATCTCTATCTGCTCCTTGCCGTTGCCATAATACTCCCCTTTGACGCTGTCCCACGGATTCCACGTCTCATGGACCTTTATCTTCGGCAGGCCTCTCTCTATGCTGTCGGGTGATACCCATACCAGCCGGGAGTCCCTGATGAATTCCAGTTCTTTCAGTTGGTTCAGCAGTGTGGTGTCATTGGCTCTGACGAGCACCGTGTTGTTCCATCGTGAGGTGCCGATGATGGTCCAGTCTGCTGGCGATTTCTTGTCTTTTTTGTGGGCTATGCCGCTGGCTGTCTTCTCGATGTTCTTCAGGTATTTCGGACTGACGGGCAGGTCGGTGGAGTCCACTTTCAGTCCCTGCTTCCTGCGCCGCTCGATGCTGCGGTGCGAGAGCCAGCGCGAGGGGTGCTCGATGGAGTAGGGCGAGCCCTGCTTGTCCTTCAGCGTGTAGCGGTATATGTAGTATTTGCCCCCAGGATATTTCATCTTGGGGCTGCTGCCTGCGCTGGCGGTGATGGTGGAGAGAAGCGCGGCAAGTAGGGCGCAGATTAGGCGTAGTTGCATTTCTTGTTCTCAAACGTTAGCGAGTGCAAAGGTACACATTATTTTTGACACGGCCAAACGAACTGAGGAAAAGTGCCGCCTCATGGAGCGGCTATGAATGCTAATTGCAGAAAAACAGCCTCTTATTTGAAATTGACAGCCTCTTATTTGAAATTAACAGGCTCTTATTTGAAAATAACAGGCTCTTATTTGAAAATAACAGCCTCTTATTTGGAAATAACAGGCTCCTGTTGTCGGAAAACAGGCTCCTGCTGACTGAGGTCTGCCCTTTTCGCGCGCGTATGCGTATATAGTTGCTATATTTCATTTTTATCTTACACTTCCCACACTTCCCGCACCTGCCTTAGGTGTAAGAAGTGTGAGAAGTGTGAGATGTTTCTGTGTTTCCCTACTATCGCGTGCGCGCACGTTAGGCCTGAGCGCTAGCAAAAGGCAATATCGCCGTTACTCCAATAAATGACGGAAAAAGTGTTGTTATGTCGATAGTTTTTTGTAACTTTGCAGCCGATTATTATAAATAAGGTGTAAATGGACAATAAACAAGCGGCGCTCGAACTGGGCCAGAAGCCCGTGGGACAACTGCTCTGGCAGTATGCCCTGCCGGCGATGGTGGCCATGACGGCGTCGAGCCTCTACAATATCATCGACCGCGCCTTCATCGGGCAGATGGTGGGCCCCGAGGCCATCGCGGGCCTGGGCATCACCTTCCCTCTGATGAATCTCAGTGGCGCCTTCGGAGCGGGAGTAGGCGTGGGAGCCTCCACCTGCATCTCAGTGAAACTGGGTCAGAAGGACTACGAGACGGCGGAGCACACGCTGGGCAACACGGTGACGCTCAACCTGATTATCGGTCTGGCTTTCATGCTGGTCTGCTTGATGTTCCTCGACCCCATCCTGCGGTTCTTCGGCGCGTCCGATGCCACGCTGCCCTACGCTAGGGAGTTCATGCAGGTGATACTGGCGGGCAACGTGATTACCCACATGTACTTCGGCATGAACGCCGTGCTCCGCGCCGCCGGCAAGCCTCGCCAGGCGATGTACTCCGTGCTCTTCACCGTGGGGATGAATATCCTGCTGATACTGCTGTTCGTCTGGTGGATGAGGCTTGGTATCAAGGGGGCAGCCTTGGCCACAATCTGCGCCCAGTCGATGGCCCTCTGCTGGCAGTTCTGGCTCTTCTCCGACAAGCGTGAAATGCTCCATCTGAAGCGCGGCATCTACCGGCTGAAGGCCAATCTGGTGAGGAATATCCTCGCCATCGGCATCTCGCCCTTCCTGATGAATGCCACGTCGTGCGTGATCGTCATCTTCATGAACAACCAGTTCGTGCGCTACGGCGGCGACATGGGGGTGGGGGCCTACTCGATAGCCAACTCGGTGGTGATGGTGTTCTTCATGTTCGTCATCGGCGTCACCCAGGGCATGCAGCCCATCGTGGGCTACAACTACGGGGCCGAGAAGTACGACCGCATGCTGCGCTGCCTGTGGCTCTCCATCGCCGCCGCCACGGCCATCCTGCTCACGGGCTGGGGCCTGTCGATGGCCTTCCCCCGCCAGATTGCCCGCATCTTCACCACCGACCCTACGCTGCTCGAGATGTCGGCGCGGGGCCTGCGCTGGGACATGCTGGTGTTCTTCATCGTGGGCTCGCAGGCCGTCACCACCAATTTCTTCCAGTGCATCGGCAAGGTGAAGATCAGCATCTTCCTCTCCCTCTCGCGCCAGTTGATACTGCTGCTGCCGATGGCCTACGTGATGCCGCTCGTCTGGGGCCTCGACGGCCTCTGGGCCTCGATGCCGGCCAGCGATTTCGGCTCGTGGGCGATGACCATCCCCCTGCTGCTGTGGTATATCAAGAAGTTTAAGAAGCATTGAGTTATGGCTGATACGAATATCATCGTCAACATAGGGCGCCAGCTGGGCTCGGGCGGTCACGACATCGGACGGATGCTGGCCCTCGACTTCGGCGCCAAGTATTATGACCGCGAACTGCTCAACCTGGCGGCCAAGGAGAGCGGATTCTCGGAGAAGCTGTTCGAGGCCCACGACGAGCGCAAGGGATTCCTGCGCGGCCTGTTCAACATCCAGGCGGCCCACGTCACCGAGGGCAGCCTCTACCGCTCGGGCTTCACCCAGGAGAGCCTATTCCAGTTTCAGAGCGAGGCCATCCGTAAGGCGGCACAGGGGGGCTCGTGTGTGTTCGTAGGCCGCTGCGCCGACTACGTGCTGAGGGATTTCCCCAACGCGGTCAGCGTGTTCATCACCGCCTCGATGGCGTTCCGTATCAGTCAGGTAATGAATAAGCAACATCTTGACCATGACCAAGCACGCAAGTTCATCGAGCAGAAGGAGTCGAGCCGCGCTGCCTACTACAACTACTATACGGGCAAGAAGTGGGGAGCCGCCGAGAGTTACGACCTCTGCATCGACTCCTCGATCCTCGGCCTGCAGCAGACGGAGCAGTTGATTGCCGAGTTTATCCGAAAGCGATTTAAGATATGAAGAAGATAGGCATACTGAGCGACACGCATGGCTACTGGGACCCGAAGTACCTGCACTATTTCGAGCCGTGCGACGAGATATGGCACGCCGGCGACATCGGCACCGTCGAGGTGGCTGAACGGCTGGCCGAATTTAGGCCGTTCCGTGCCGTCTGCGGCAACTGCGACGGCGGCGACCTGCGGCTGATGTACCGCGAACTCAACCGGTTCAAGTGCGAGGACGTCGACGTGCTCATCAAGCACATCGGCGGCTATCCCGGCAACTACGACTACAGCGTCCGCTCGACGCTCTTCGCCAATCCGCCGCAACTCTTCATCGCTGGGCACTCGCATATATTGAAAGTGAAATATGATAAGACCCTCGGACTGCTCCACATCAATCCCGGGGCTGCCGGTCAGCAGGGATGGCACAAGGAGCGCACCCTCGTCCGCCTCACCATCGACGGCAAGGAGTTCAAGGATTGCGAAGTGATCACATTAGGAGATAAACATTAATAGATAAACATAAATAGGATTATTATGAATAATAAAGTTTTGATTTTCTTGGCTAAGTTCGTAGGCTTAGTTGTTACAGCTTTCATCGTTGATATCGCTTTTCAGTATTTTGAGCATGGGGTGATTGATTATTATAAAGCAATTCGCTTTGGACTCATTTTTGGCGTGGTCTTTGCGGTTGGACGAGAACTGCGTGATTATTATTTGAGGAAGAAAAAGCAATAACATATAGGATTATGAAACGAACGATTGTCATTACTGGCGGCGCGGGCTTTATCGGGAGCCACGTGGTGCGCCTTTTTGTGAACAAGTATCCCGACTACCACATCATCAACCTCGACAAACTCACCTACGCCGGCAATCTGGCCAACCTGAAGGACATCGAGCAGAAACCCAACTACGAGTTCGTGAAGATGGACATCTGCGACTTCGACGCCTTCTACCGCCTGATGCAGGAGAAGAAGGTGGACGGCATCATCCATCTCGCTGCCGAGAGCCATGTGGATCGTAGCATCAAGGACCCCTTCACCTTCGCCAAGACCAACGTGATGGGCACGCTCTCGCTGCTCCAGGCCGCAAAACTCTACTGGGAGAGTCTCCCCGAGAAGTACGAGGGCAAGCGTTTCTATCACATCTCCACCGACGAGGTCTACGGAGCCCTCGAACTGACCCATCCCGATGGCATCGAGCCGCCCTTCACCACCACGGCCTCCAGCGCCGAGCACCATCTGGCCTACGGCGACAAGTTCTTCTTGGAGACTACGAAGTACCAGCCTCACTCGCCCTACTCAGCCTCGAAGGCATCGAGCGACCACTTCGTCCGTGCCTTCCATGATACCTACGGCATGCCCGTCGTCGTCACCAATTGCTCCAACAACTACGGCCCCTACCAGTTCCCCGAGAAGCTGATACCGCTGTTCATCAACAACATCCGCCACCGCAAGCCGTTGCCCGTCTACGGCAAGGGCGAGAACGTGCGCGACTGGCTCTACGTCGAGGACCACGCCCGTGCCATCGATATCATCTTCCACCAAGGCAAGATAGCCGACACCTATAACATCGGAGGCTTCAACGAGTGGAAGAACATCGACATCATCCGTGTGCTCATCAACACCGTAGACCGTCTCCTCGGCCGCAAGGAGGGTGAGGACATGGACCTTATCACCTACGTTACCGACCGCGCTGGCCACGACCTCCGCTACGCCATCGACTCGTCGAAGCTGCAGCGTGAACTCGGCTGGGAGCCCTCGCTCCAGTTCGAGGAGGGCATCGAGAAGACCGTCCGCTGGTATCTCGACAACCAGGAGTGGCTTGACAACGTCACCTCTGGCGACTATCAGAAGTATTACGAAAATATGTATCAAAACCGTTAATAGTTTAGTATACTGCGGTAATTCCGCAGCCCCCGCCTATGAAGAAAATATTGCTATTAGGCTCAGGAGAACTGGGCAAGGAGTTCGTCATCGCCGCCATGCGTGCCGGCCAGTATGTTATCGCCTGTGATCGCTACGACAACGCCCCTGCCATGCAGGTGGCCGACGAGCGCGAGGTATTCTCTATGCTCGACGGCGATGCCCTCGAGGCCGTGGTCAATAAGCACAAGCCCGACATCATCGTGCCTGAGATCGAGGCCATCCGCACCGAGCGCCTCTTTAAGTTCGAGGAGCAGGGCATCCAGGTTGTCCCCTCAGCCCGTGCTGTCAACTACACCATGAACCGCCGTGCCATCCGCGACCTGGCCGCCAAGGAACTGGGCCTGCGCACGGCGAAGTATTTTTACGCCAAGACCTTCGAGGAGTTCAAACGGGCCGCCGACGAGATTGGCTTCCCCTGTGTCGTCAAGCCCCTGATGTCGTCCTCCGGCCACGGTCAGAGTTATGTCCATAACGACGACGAACTGGAGACGGCCTTCCGCGAGGCGATGGAAGGCTCTCGCGGTGACGTGAAGGAAGTCATCATCGAGGAGTTCATCGACTTCGATTCAGAGTTCACCCTCCTCACCGTCACCCAGCAGCACGGCTGGCCCACGCTGTTCTGTCCGCCTATCGGACACGTTCAGAAGTCGGGCGACTATCGTGAGTCGTGGCAGCCCTACAATATCTCAGATGAGGCCCTGAAGCAGGCTCAGATGATGGCCGACAAGGTGACGAAGGCTCTCACTGGTGCCGGCATCTGGGGCGTAGAGTTCTTCCTGACCAAGCAGGGCGAGGTCATCTTCTCCGAACTCTCGCCACGTCCGCACGATACAGGCATGGTCACGCTCGGGCACACAACCAATCTCTCTGAGTTTGAACTCCATCTGCGTGCCGTCCTCGGACTGCCTATTGCTGGCATCCATCTGGAGCATGCTGGGGCTTCGGCCGTGATTCTCTCTCCGACAGAGGCCAAAACACCGGTGGATCGTTCTTTGTTGCCTTACAACCTCGAAGACGCTCTGAAGGAAGACCGCACGCGCATCCGCATCTTTGGAAAGCCTGAGGCTCACAAGGGGCGTCGCATGGGTGTTGTGCTTTGTTATGGTGAGGTCGGTGATGATGTCAATGCGCTCCGTGACAAGGCCAAGCGTCTGGCCAAGACGGTGCTGGGCACTGATCCTTACGACAAACTCAGATAAGGGGATGATCAAGACACTGCACGCTCTTCGATTCGTGTTCATCATGCTGATTGTGTTTTCACACATTGTCGGAGAGAGATTCGATTTAGGAGGAGAGTGCGGTGTCTCGTTCTTCTTTATGCTCAGCGGTTTTGTGCTGTCTCTGGGCTATGGTGACAGAGTGGGGCAGCGACAGTTTGACACGCGAGCCTTCCTGATGAGGCAGTTGCTCAAGTTCTATCCTTTGCATCTGTTGACATTGGTGGCCATTGTGATGCTGGATGCCCATTTAGGCCGTTTCTATGATTGGCAGCATCTGGTGCCCGCAGTCTTGTTGCTGCAGAGTTGGATTCCACTCACCGGGTACAACTTTGTAGCCAACGGACCTTCATGGTTTCTCTGCGACATCATGTTCTTCTATCTTCTGTTCAGCAGGGCTTATCTGTGGCTCAATCGTCTGGCATGGCCTCGCTTGTCCTGGCTCCTTGCTGTTGTTGCCGTAGTTTACCTGATGTTCGCTTTTGCTATTCCGTCAGATTCTGTCAATAGTATTCTCTATGTCGCCCCTTGGACGCGTCTGATAGACTTCTGTTTAGGCATACTTCTGTGTCGTCTATTCCGTTCTGTTATAGGTCGACAGTGGGAACTGAGGATGACTGGACGTGACATGACGGCTTGGGAACTTTTGGCGATAGCGTTTTTGGCTGTTTCATTCCTGGCCTGGCAGATACTGCCGCAATGCCTGCATTGCGTGGCTCTCTTCTGGTTGGTTATTCCTCCATTCCTCATGTTCTTTGCTTTGGCTGAGAGAGGTCAAGGCTTTGTCACTCGCTTTCTGCAGCAGCCGCTGATGCAATGGCTTGGCGGTATCAGCCTGGAGATCTATCTGCTGCACATGCTTGTATTCAGGATCGCAAATAGTCTGTTAGCAGGTATGGGGATTGAGGAACGCTGGCTGATTGTCATAGGTGGTCTTGGATTGCTTATACTGGCGGCTTGGATGACGAAAAGATTTTTTGTGGATAAAATATACGCTTCTCTGATAAAATACGTTATATAAGTATGGATAATGTTAGACTCATTGACCTTCCGAAGATTGTCGATCCGCGTGGCAATCTGACTGTGGCTGAGCAGATGAAGAACATCCCGTTCGGCATCTCGCGTGTCTATTGGACGTATGATGTCCCCTCAGGAGAACGGCGTGGCGGCCATGCTCATCGCACTTGCGAAGAGATCGTGATAGCAGTCAGCGGCTCATTCGATGTAGATGTGTTTGATGGAAAAGAGCGGCAGACATTTCACTTGAACCACCCTTATCAAGGACTGTATATCGGTACGAACGTGTGGCGTACTTTAGAGGATTTCTCAAGTGGCTCCGTTTGTCTGGTATTGGCTTCGGAATTGTTTGACGAGGCTGAATATATCTATGATTACGAAGAATTCCTGCAATTGGTGAAGTAGATGTTTGACATTGTAAGATATACCCCTGACAAGGCTGACGAATGGAATCGGTTTGTGGCTGCTTCGAAGAACGGCACTTTTCTCTTCGACCGCCGCTATATGGACTACCATAGCAGCCGCTTTGAGGACCATTCGCTAATGGTGTATCGCAAACATCGTTTGTTTGCACTTCTTCCTTGTAATCAGCGGGATGGGGTCATCTACTCTCATCAGGGACTTACCTATGGTGGCTTCGTCACGAATGAGAAGGCCACTGCCGAAACGCTTTGCAGTACGTTTGAAGCAGTCAACGAGACGTTTCGGGCAGAAGGATTCCGAAAGGTGTTCTATAAGCCGATGCCCTGGATTTACCATCAGTTGCCGGCTGATGAGGACATCTATGCCCTCTTTGTTCGTTGTCACGCTAAGTTGGTCGACCGAGATGTGTCATCTACGGTTTTCCTCAATCATCGCCTGAAGTTCGCTGAGTCTCGTATGTCTGGTGTCAGAAAGGCACGGCGAAGTGGGTATGAGATCAGGGAGAGTGACGAATTAGAGGCATTTTGGGAAATCCTTCAGAACAACCTGCAGGAAAAGTATGAGGCCAAGCCTGTGCATTCTGTTGCCGAAATGCGGTTGCTGAAGGCCCGCTTCCCTGAGCAGATCAGACTCTTTATGTGCTACAGGGGACAAGAGCCATTGGGAGGGACGATACTGTATCTGACACCGCAAGTGGTCCATACCCAGTATATCTCGGCTTCACTGGAGGGAAAGAAAACTGGTGCACTGGATTTGTTGTTTGACTATTTGCTGAACAAGGCTGGTCTCGAATATCCTTATTTCGATTTCGGTACGTCGGCAGAGAAGGACAGCAATGAAGTCCTTTCGTCTCTGATTTTCCAGAAACAGGGATTTGGAGGGCGCGCAGTATGTTACGACAGATATGAGTATGATCTATGATGAAGTATCTTGACTTGGAAGCAGTCAACGCACCAGTCTCGGAAGAGATTGAGGAGCGTGTGAACGCCGTCATAAGAAGCGGGTGGTATCTCAAGGGAGAAACCACTCAGACGTTTGAGGCCCAGTATGCTCACTATATAGGCACGAATCATTGCGTGGCTTGTGGGAATGGACTTGATGCATTGACCTTGGTATTCCGGGCTTATATGGAGATGGGAGTGATGCAGGAGGGTGATGAAGTCATCGTGCCTGCCAACACCTATATCGCCTCTATACTTTCAGTCACAGAGAATCGGCTTGTCCCTGTTCTTGTAGAGCCCGACCCTGATACTCTCCAGATAGATGACCGGCTGATAGAACAGGCAGTCACAGAGCGTACACGTGCATTGATGATTGTACACCTCTATGGCAGATGTGCCTACACGGACAGAATAGGGGATATCTGCCGCCGTCATGACTTGAAACTCATAGAAGACAATGCTCAGGCTCACGGCTGCATGTATAGGGATTCACTATTCACTAATCACTCTTCACTAAAAAAAACTGGTTCTCTCAGTGATGCGGCGGCCCACAGTTTTTATCCTACTAAGAATCTTGGAGCCTTAGGTGACGCTGGTGCTGTCACTACTGATGATGAGGAACTGGCAACCGTGATCCGCGCACTTGGCAACTATGGTTCGTCACGTAAGTATGTATTTGATTATGTTGGACGCAATTCCCGTATGGATGAGATCCAGGCTGCCGTACTGTCTGTTAAGTTGAAATACCTCGATGAGTGGAACGCCCGTCGCAAGCAACTTGCTTCTATATATATTAATAAGGTGAAGAATCCTGCTATACGGATACCGATGTCAGAACGTGATTGCGTCTGGCACATTTTCCCCGTCTTTACGGCACTGCGCGATCAACTTCAGGCCTGGCTCAAGGAGCATGGTGTCGAGACGCAGATCCACTATCCCGTTCCGCCCCATCGGCAGCAGTGTTATCAAAAGTGGAACTCCCTGTCGTTCCCACTTACCGAGCAGATTCACCAGCAAGAACTGAGTATCCCCTGCAATCAGGCGATGACAGAAGAAGAGGCCGAACGTATAGCCGACCTCCTCAATTCTTTTGCCTAACCTCAGAAATCCCAAATCTCATCTACTCAGGCAAGAGCAGCACGGTGGCACTTCTTGCCGCCTGCGCTCCCATCACCAAAACCTGTGCGATGTCGGCAGTCTTTGATGGACCGCTTATGAAAGTCCCGTAACCATCATAGGTCTCATCGAACTCGATGCGCTTGTAGGCCTCATGCATATTGTTCACGATCTGCGACTTTGGCAGCAGGATAATCAAGTTTTCAGAGATAAAGCAAATGGCTTTCTCCTTCATTGTCTGAGGTATCCATACACAGGCATTCTCGGCCACACCGAATTTTCCTCGGATAATACCGACGTCGGTACCGTTCAAGTCTCTGGCACGTCCTGCGGTGTCAGGATTCCTGGTTGCGATAGTTATCTCTGGCAGATTCGAGGCAATTTCTTTGGCGTCAGGGTACATCTCTTTTACGAGTTCATTAATGTCCTGACCTTCCTTTACTTCAATCACATGACCGCCTACGCTCTCTGTCATTTTAATGAACTGAACCAATGGGTCGGGGTAGGTGATGGCCTTGATGTCACTCAAGTCGGGCATGTCAAATTTCTCCCTGACATTGGCTCTATATCTTTTCAGGATATCGTCTTTATTACTCATTTCTCTAAGTCTTTAATTAATTTGTGGAATGGTTTTGGGGGGAATGTCATCATCTTGTGACCTTCGGCCCAGGGATTAAGACTGCAGTTCATCAGGGGCGAAGGGATGATGTTGGCCCAATGAGCCAAAGCCGTGCCGAGGTTATAGATAGTCTCACTGCCATAGAGCGTGCTCATGCCCTTGCACATCAGTTTCTTCTGCGGATTGGCGGTGCCAAAATCGTCAAGTTGTTGGCGCCACATATAAATCTGGTCTCCAAGATTGACCTTCGCAGGACAGAGTGTCTGACAACTATTGCAGAGCGTGCAGGCACTGACATTGCCAGAGTGCTTCTGAGGATCTCGAAGCATGCCGAGGTTGATGCCAATGGGACCAGGGATGAAATAACTGTAACTGTAACCGCCACTGCGACGATATACCGGGCAGGTGTTCATGCACGATCCACAGCGGATGCACTTCAACGCCTCCCAGTGCTCTGGATTACCTATCCACTCCGAGCGGCCATTGTCCACAAGTACGATGTGCATCGGATGAGCCGTCGGACGCGCCTTGCGGAAATGACTGGTAAAGGTCGTTGTAGGCTGACCTGTACCTGCACGGCAGAGCATGCGCTGGAAGACTGCCAGGCAGTCGTAGTTGGGGATGATTTTTTCGAGGCCGATGGCAGCGATGTGCAGTTTGGGGCAGGAAGTTGACATATCGGCATTGCCTTCATTTGTGCACACCACGATGTCGCCTGTCTCGGCTATACCAAAATTGCCGCCAGTCATTCCTGCATCTGCTGTCAGGAACTCATTTCTCAGGCTCAGACGAGCCACGTAGGTCAGATAGGTAGGGTCGTGGTTGCCTTTCTCACTGCCCAATTTCTCTTCGAATAGTTCACCCACATCATCGTGATTCAGGTGAATGGCGGGCATGACAATATGACTCGGCTTCTGCCCCTTCAGTTGAATGATACGCTCGCCGAGGTCTGTCTCTACTACTTCGATGCCGTGCTCTTCAAGGTAGGGATTCATCTCACATTCCTCTGTCAGCATCGACTTCGACTTTACAATCTTCTTCACGTTGTGGTTCTTCAGGATGCCGTAGACTATCTCGTTGAACTCATTGGCGTCCTTTGCCCAGTGTACGATACAGCCGTTTTCTTCGGCCTTGGTTGCAAACTGGTCCAGATATTCATCGAGGTGGGTGATGGTGTGGCGCTTGATGGCGCTGGCCTTCTCACGTAACTGTTCCCACTCGTCCAGCCCGTATGCCATATTGTCACGTTTTGAGCGTACGGCCCAGAAAGTGGCGTCATGCCATTTTGCGTATGTCTGGTTCTTCAAGAACTCTTTTGCTGCATTACTATGTCCTGTACTCATAATTCACAATGCACAATTCTTAATTCGTATAATTCGTATAATTCTTCGACGAGCGAAGCGGCAAGCCGATTACGTAGTCGTAACTCTTAACTCTAAACCCTAAACTCTAAACTCTCAACATCAAAGTCCTGCTGCTAAGATCTCTACTACATGTTTGAACTCCACATTCAGACCTTGCTTCTTGGCAACGCCTGCCATATGCATAAGACATGAACAGTCAGGCCCTGTGATAAATCTCGCACCTGTCTTCAGATGACGCTGCACCTTGTCGATGCCCATTTGGGCACTCACAGCCGTCTCCTCAACAGAGAACATTCCACCAAAACCGCAGCATTCATCACTACGCTCGGGCTCCAGTACTTGTATACCTTCTACAAGATTCAGCAAGTCTTTGATTTTATTGAACTTGGGGATGTTTTCTTCACTTGGTGAACTCAGACCCAGTTCGCGAACGCCATGGCAACTGTTATGCAGGCTCACTTTATGTGGAAATGTGCCTAACGGATGGTTCACCTTCACAACATCGTGAAGAAACTCTACCACATCCATAATCTTGTTGGAGGTGGTGCATTCATGCTTGCCCTTCAAAAGACGAGGGTAGTTGAGTTTGACAAATGCCGTACAACTGACAGAAGGGGCTACAACGTAGTCAAACTCTTTGAACTTGTCTTCAAACTTCTCCGCCAGAGGAATTGCAGATCTCTCAAAGCCGGCATTTGCCATCGGCTGCCCACAGCATGTCTGGTTCAGCGGATAGGTCACGTCAAGCCCTAGATGCTTCAGCAATCTGTATGTGGCCACGCCCACTTGGGGGTATACCACATCTACATAACAAGGGATAAATAGACCGATTTTCATTGCTCTGTTAGTGTATCATTATTTTATGTTTTTAGTCACTCTTGGGTACAAATATAGTGAAAAAGTTCGAAAAATACTAATAATTCGGCATTTTAAGGTGAGTTTTTATATTTTATTAAAAGTAAATGTGTACCTTTGTGGCATAATATTTGCATGAAGTTTAATGAGTTATTAATAAATTAAAGAAAAGATATGAATTACAATGAACTGAATTTCGACGCAATGACTCGTGAACGTGAACTCTCGATGTCTGCGGCTTTTCCTGTGTTGATGAGGAAGGTCTATGTATGGATGACTCTCGCATTGGTCATTACTGGTATTACAGCCTATGGGGTTGCCTCAAGTCCTGGTGTCATCTCCGCTCTTTATTCCAATCAGGCCATTATGTGGGGACTCATCATTGCTGAGTTTGCTTTGGTGATTGGCATCAGTGCTGCCATCAATCGTTTGTCGCTGGCAACGGCTACTATGCTGTTTATCCTATATTCCGCAATTAACGGCGTGATGTTGTCTTCTGTCTTTTTGATTTACACGGCTTCATCTATTGCCAGTGTGTTTTTCATTACAGCAGGAACGTTCGCGGTGATGGCATTTATCGGATATACCACTAAGACAGATCTCACATCTATGGGTAAGATCATAATGATGGCGCTGATAGGTCTGATCATTGCTTCGTTGGTCAACGTCTTCTTTGTAAAAAGTTCCGGCTTTGACCTGATTATCAGTTATGTGGGTGTGCTCATTTTTGTTGGATTGACAGCCTACGATTCTCAGAAGATTAAGCAGATGCTCTTGGAGGCACCTGATGCTGGTGAAGGGGCACAGAAGGTTGCTTTGCTTGGTGCTTTGTCGCTTTACCTCGACTTCATCAATCTCTTCATCTATCTGCTTAGGATTCTCGGAAAGAGAGAGTAAATAGTCGTCGTTTACGATTAAACTAGTAGAGCCTACGCTATATATAATATAAGGTGTAGGCTTTTGTTTGTCAATAAACGCGAAAACTTTCGTCTTTTTCTGA